>JAHKAT010000302.1 GCA_018825925.1 Bacteroidota bacterium
CATGCTTTTCTGTAAGCCTGAATAAAAACATGCTTCAGATACTAGTTTACTAGCTCTTGAATGGTCGGGGTGTCGATCTGAAATTGCATTGGCTAAAACCACAGTTGGCTGAAAGCGACGAATTTGTTCAATGATTTTTATTTTATTGATCTCATTATTTTCAAAAAAACCGTCGGCCATACCCAAATTGGTGCGTGGTGGCAAACCCATTATTTTGTCTGCTTCATTCGATTCTAGAGCCCTCGTTTCTTTGTTGCCTCTTGAACCTAACTCTCCGGCAGTCAAATCAATAATTGCCACTTTTTTTCCAGCCGCTAAATGTTTCATTAAGGTTCCACTACACGCCAATTCAATATCATCGGGATGTGCGGCAAATGCTAAAATATCTACTTTATGATTTTTCATTTTCAATCCAATCTATTACTTCCGGACTTATTGGAAGATTACCAGGGGCTAGCGTATGTACTGCAACACCCTCTTCATCGATTAAAAACTTTTGAAAGTTCCAGGTTATTTCAGTTTTTAAACTTTCTCTCAACCAATTAAAAATCGGATGGGCGTTTGGCCCTAAAACAACTGCCTTTTCCATCATTGGAAAACTCACCCCAAAATTTTTCTGACAGTAGGCTAAAATTTCCTCATTACTTCCTGGGTCTTGTCCCCCAAAATCATTCGAAGGAACACCTATGATTTCGAACTTAGAACGATCTGTATTTTGATACAAATTTTCGAGAGCTCCAAACTGTGGTGTAAAACCACATGCACTAGCCGTATTTACCAATAATATTTTCTTCCCTTTAAAATCATTCCAATCCACCGATTGACCGGAAATATTCTTCAATTGAAAATCATATAATTTATCCATTTTTTGCCTTATATTTTTTGTTGCGAATTTTTGCTACAAAAGTAAAGATAACAAAAAGTAGTATGGTCAAAATCAAACCATTGGGGATTTTACCTAAGCCTTCCCCTTGAGCGTAACTGTGCAATCCTACTAAATAGAAGTTCACACCAAAGAAAGTGAACAAAATTGCCGAATAACCCCAAAGTCCGACCACATTAAAAGTAAATTTCGAATTGGCCTTTGGAATAAATCGCAAATGCAAAATAACAGAGTAAACCAAAACAGATACCAGTGCCCATGTTTCTTTCGGATCCCATCCCCAATATCTACCCCATGATTCATTGGCCCAAATTCCTCCTAAAAACGTTCCAACGGTCAACATAAAAAGACCTATGGTCATCGACATTTCCGAAACATACGTTAGCTCGTTTATGTGTAAAGTTATCCGTTTTCCATTTTCACTATTTCTTGTGATGTAAAGCACAAGATTCAATAAGGATAAAATTGCCGAGAGACCTAAAAATCCGTAACTACCTGTAATAATCGCGACATGAATCATTAACCAATACGACTTTAGTACAGGCTGTAATGGAGTTATCTCTGGGTCCATTAGATTCATTTCTGTAACAAAAATCATCAGGAAAGCAAGAATTGCTGTAGCAGCAAAAACAGCTCCGTTCTTTCTGGAAAATATTAAACCTGCAATCATAGTTACCCAAGCTATAAATATCACAGCCTCATAACCATTACTCCACGGAGCATGGCCGGTGATATTCCATCGCATTATCAAACCTGAAGCATGATAAAGCATGGTGCCAATCAAGACAAATTTCCCGATTTTCTCCACTTTGCTTGTGGCTGTTTTGTTTTCTAATGGACTTGTTTTGAATATTTTGAAAAAATAAAGTAACAATAAAGCAAAGCCAACCAACAAATACATATAGGATGTATTCTTAAAGACATTCATTTTGTTGTAGCTCACCTCCAAATTTAAAATAGATTCTTTAGGGCTTACTTTTTCACCTGCCAAACGTTGTTCAGCTTTAAAAATAACCAATCGTGTATTGGCTACTTGCATTTGATTGGTCACAGCACTTGAATCAACCGCACTTAAATATTGCAAGAAACTTCTAGCCAAGTTCATTGCTTTTGGGCTCGATTGCACCTGTTCTTCAAAAGGAGTAAACCATTGTTGACCAGGATTGTCTTTAATAGGAATCACCTTCATGTAACTCCAAACAAATATTTGACTGAAAACTTGAAATTTCTCACCCAATTTGATGACTTTTTTATCAAATTCATTTCGCTTGGATTCTAATTTTTGGAAGGCAGTATTGTATTGCTTTTCCAATTTAAATCGGCCTTCACCGTCTGAGAGGTCAGAGAATGAAAGATAGTTCTCTTTTTTACCAAGGCTTTCCAATAAATTAGAGTAAACATAAACCACAGGTTCAGTCATCCAATGTTCTGGGTACATGTGCATAGAAAACACCACCTGAATTGCATTGTTGCCTTCGTACGTGTTGTTTCGACTTAATTTACGTAACAGTTGATCACAAAGAGTATGAACAGGTATGATACGACCCTTGAAGTCTTGTATAGGTAAATTCGCAATTTCATCTGATTGTTCTTCAGACATAAAGCGATGTATCTTATTCGTTTTTTCGACAGGCTGGTCATGATTGTGCCCTGAATGATCTTCTTGGGAAAATCCAAACCCTGCACTTAAAAAGACGAAAAGAATCAACAATTCCTTTCTAGATTGTATTGCTTTTAACTTGTCTCTCAAGTCTTTAAACCTACCATTTCTTGCGAAAAGAGAAAGAACCATTCCAAGAAACATTAATAAATACCCCAGATAAGAAACATTGGTTCCCCACCAGTCGTGGTTTACACTCAAGCGAGTACCTTTTTCATCAGGGTCATACGCCGACTGGAAGAATCGGTAACCTCCGTAGTCCATAACATTGTTCATGTATATCCTCCTATCACTTCTTACTTTGTTTTTTTCATCGATAATGGTCACTTCACTAGCAAAAGAACTTGGCGAATCAGATCCGGGGTATCGATCTAGCTGAAAATCACGACATCCGATAGAAAAGGGTAAACTAATTTTTGTAGAACCATACTCCATTTCATACGACAGACCATTTAACGAGAAAACTTCAAGTCCAGGGATTTGGCCCATGCCACCTTCAAGCCTAACTTCCTTAGACTCCTTACCATCCGTTACTTTTAAAAACAAATAATCGGTTCCAATATCTCTTCTTCCTGATGAAACAAGCATTTTTTTGGCGTGATTAATTGCGCCTTTAAAAACAAATTGTTCGTCATTTAATCGGTACAAAGTGGTGGTTTGAAACAATGATTTTGTGTTTTTTGGAATAACGACATAGGCAGAATCACTTACCTCCAATCCTAATTCGCGGGCCTTTTGCATTTTTGCCATAGGCAAATAACTAACGTCTTCAACAGATTCAAAATACAAAGCGCCTTTTTCCTCGAAAACTCTAAATCCCTCCGGTGCATTAGGATCATCAAAGGTCAGCATCGTGTTTTCAAGAGTTAAAAAACCACCTTTTTCCAAATAATTAGAAGTCATGCCTCCCGAAACAATTTCCAATACTTTTCCTTGAATACTATCATTGACAACCAATGAATCAATTTGCTTCTTTTTAAAATCTAAAAACTCAATTTTAATCGGAGTTTTATGTTTAGGAAAATCTATGGAATAAGAGAAATCATTATGATACAGATCAGATTGAAACATTTTTTCAGAAGAGGTGTACTGCATTTTCCCATCATTTATTCTCAGCCAAAGATGAGGATCACTCGAATAAATAAAATCAGAAGTGCTGCCTTCTCGAATCAACATCAATCCTTCAAAACTGATATAGCGGGTGATTCCAGCTCCAATTAAAATCACGATAAAAGAAACGTGGAATGTCAGCGTAGCGATTTTTTCACGATGCCACATCTGATATCGAAAGATATTGGTGATTAAGTTGACCGACAAGTACACTAGAAGGATTTCAAACCAAAGTGCATTATAGATGACCAGTTTTGCGGCCTGAATATCATACGCTGACTCGATAAAAGTCGCCGTACCAATGGCTAATAAAAAAACAATCATTGCAAATGCCATCATTCGCATTGAAAAAAGTTTTTGGGCTAGTTGTTCCATTATGAATCTATTGCTTTGATATTGATTCTGTTTGTAAATACATTAATACGTTTTGTTCTATCCTTTTTTCAATTTGACTTAGGTCAGATTTTTCAAATGTTTTACCAATTATTTTTTCATAAAGCTCTATATATCTTTCAGAAACTGTAACTACGTAATCATCAGGCATAACGGGCATTGTTTGCCCGTCAAGACCTTGAAAAGCATTATCAATCAACCATTGTCGTACAAATTCTTTCGAAAGTTGTTTCTGCGCCTCTCCATTCTTTTGCCGCTCAGCGTAACCGTCTGCATAGAAATATCTGCTCGAATCAGGAGTATGGATTTCATCAATCAAAATAACCTCACCTTGGTACAATCCGAATTCATATTTGGTGTCTACTAAGATCAAACCTTGCTCTTTGGCCATTTCAGTTCCTCTTTGAAAAAGAGCTCTTGTGTACTTTTCTAATTGTAAATAAATCTCTTCAGAAATTATATTTTGAGCTATGATTTCTTCTCTTGATATATCCTCGTCATGACCTTCGTCAGCTTTCGTTGCAGGTGTTATAATCGGTTCAGAAAACGCATCATTTTCTTTCATTCCCTCTGGCATTGTAACCCCACAAATAAGTCTTTTTCCTAAAGCATATTCACGAGCAGCATGACCCGCTAAATATCCCCGAATCACCATTTCAACACGCAAAGGTTCGCATGCCCTCCCTATTGCCACTACTGGATCTGGACTAGCTATCAACCAATTCGGGACAATGTCTTCTGTTGCTTTTAAAAAATGCGTAGCAACCTGATTTAAAACTTGCCCTTTGTGTGGGATTCCTTTCGGCAAAACATGATCAAACGCCGAAATACGGTCTGAAGCAATCATTACCATTAAGTCATTTTCGAGTGTATAAACATCTCTAACCTTACCCTTGTAAACGTTTTTTTGACCCGGAAAATTGAAGTCCGTTTTTAGAAGTGCATTCATTTATTTTCTGTTTTTGACGGACGATCTTCATCCAAACGATTCTTTTTTTCTTCTATTTCTGCTTTCTCAAAAGCGTCTATTATTTTCTTCACTAGAGGGTGGCGAATTACATCGGTTTGATTCAATCGAATGATACCGAGTCCTTCCGTATCTTTTAAAAGATCCAAAGCATAAGTCAAGCCCGATCTTTGTTTTCTAGGCAAATCAACCTGCGACATATCTCCGGTGATGATAAACTTTGCCGACATTCCCATTCTGGTCAAAAACATTTTCATTTGCATGACCGTTGCATTTTGAGCTTCATCTAGAATCACAAATGCTTTGTCTAAAGTTCGACCTCTCATAAATGCCAAAGGGGCAATTTCTATAACCCCAAACTCGATCATATCTTTTAATTTATCGCCTGGAATCATATCGCGCAGGGCATCATACAAAGGCATCATGTAAGGATCTAGCTTTTCTTTCAAATCACCCGGTAGAAAACCAAGATTTTCTCCCGCTTCAACCGCAGGACGTGTTAAAATAATACGCTTCACCTCCTTTTCTTTCAAGGCTCTTACCGCCAAAGCAACGGCAGTATAGGTTTTACCCGTTCCGGCAGGACCAACTGCAAAAACCATATCATTTTCATTGACCGACTTCACCAATTTTTGTTGGTTGATCGTTCGAGCTTTTACCTTTATGCCATTGTTCCCGAAAACGATAATTCCTGATTTATCATTATCTCTAACGATAGACTCACCTTCTTCATCCATCAAATTGTCAATGGTATTAGCCGTTAGAGAATTATGTTTTTTAAGGTACTGGAGAATTAGCCGGATTTTGTCTTCAAAAACACCAACTTTAACCAAATCTCCTTTAACGGATAAAGTATCTCCACGAGAATTAACCGTAAGATCTGGGAAAAAACCCTTAATATGATTGAAGTTCAGGTTATTAACACCGAAAAACTCAATAGGATTTACACCTTTAATTTCAATTTTCTTTTCTACCAAAAGGAACTTTTTATGGAAAGAAACAGTATAAACTGTCTAAAAACTTAATTTTGCTCAAAATTAGGAAATAATCCATAGAAAGGCGGGGAAAAAAGAGATGAAAATAATCACTTTGACATCAGATTTTGGTACAAGCGATCATTATGTTGCTTCGCTAAAGGCTTCCATTTATCGGCAAGAGCCACAGGCAACAGTTATAGACGTTTCTCACGACATTCGTCCCTTCGATGCTGGTCAGGCTGCCTATGTTTTAAAAAGCTGTTTTTCTGAATTTCAAGCAGGAACTGTGCATATAGTTGCTGTAGATTGTGAACCTGTTGTTAATTTCAACGGCTTGGAAGGCGTTTTTCCATGTGTGATGATGAAAGGAAATCAATTCATTATTGCCAATAACAACGGTTTTTTTGGAGCATTTTTAGGTGGTGATACAGATTACAAACTGTATAA
>JAHKAT010000303.1 GCA_018825925.1 Bacteroidota bacterium
AAAATGAATATCCATATTTGTCAGAGTTATTACAAAATGTTTATTCTACCCAAGAAATAATTGAATCAATTGACAAAGTTTTTGACCGTCGAGGTGAAATAAAGGATGATGCCTCACCCACTTTATTTACCATTCGACAACAATTAAAATCTGTCAAAACAAAAATCAATCTCAATTTTGATAAGGAAATTCGTCGCTTAACGAAAGAAAATGTGTTAGGCGATACGAAAGAGGCCTTTGTGAATGATAGAAGGGTTTTAACAGTTTTATCAAATCATAAGCGTCAAATAAGTGGCAATGTATTGGGATCGAGTAAAACAGGCTCCTTAACCTTTGTTGAGCCACAAGTAAACATTGAACTCAATAGAGAGTTTGACATGCTTCAAGACGATGAACGGAAGGAAATTGTTATTATTTTAAAAGCACTTACACAAAAAATTGCCGTTCATACTGAATTAATTAAAGCATATCAGGAAACCTTGGTGCAATTTGATTTTCAGCATGCTAAGATGAAACTCGCTTTAGAAATAAAAGCAAATCGTCCGCAGCTGAACAAAGACAATGAATTAGAATTAATCGAGGCCTTTCATCCTATTTTATGGAGAAGCAATACGAGCAATGGGAAAAAAACATTTTCTCAACACATTCAGATGAATACTTTTTCGCGAATGTTGGTCATAAGCGGACCGAACGCAGGCGGTAAATCCATTACTCTTAAAACCATTGGATTGTTGCAATTGATGGTTCAAAGTGGATTGTTGGTACCTGTTCACCCGAACAGTAAGATGTTTGTATTTAAACAAATACTTAGTGACATCGGCGACAACCAATCTATTGAAAATGAACTAAGTACCTACTCATACCGTTTAAAACGGATGCGTCACTTTTTGGAGACGACCAACAAGCGTACCCTCCTGCTATTGGATGAATTTGGAACCGGTTCCGATCCAGATCTCGGAGGTGCCTTGGCGGAAGTTTTCTTCGAAGAATTATACAATAAAAAAGGGTTTGGCGTAATCACCACCCATTATGCAAATATCAAGTTAAAGGCCGACCAATTGCGAAATGCCGTGAATGGCTGCATGCTTTTTGATGTGGATACACTTGCACCGCTGTTTCGATTTATTACCGGTCAACCAGGTAGTAGTTTTACTTTTGAAGTTGCGCAAATCAACGGTATTCCAGCTGAAATAATTGAAAAAGCAAAAAGTAGAATTCAGAATGAAAAACTAGAAATGGACTCTTTACTGTCTGATTTACAAAAAGAAAAATCCTACCTCGAAAGATTGAATAAAGAGCACATTGAGGCTCAAGAAATTGCTCAAAAAACAACTTTGGAGTTCCAATCCAAAAAAGCCGGATACGATGATAAATCAAGATCATTGTTGCAAACCATGGAGTTAAACAATCGATTCATTCACTTAGGACAGAAAATGGCTCAGTTTATTGATCGATTTAACAATAAATCTAGAAAGAAGACGGTCAATGATGATTTGGTAGGAGAGATTAACAAGTTTCTGAAAATGGAGAAAAGCAAAATTGACGGAATTCAACTTCAAGAAAAAATTAAAAAGGCAGCTCCAAAAAAAATCAAGAAAGTAGATCCTGAACGAGATGAACATCAACGCTCCAAGATAATTATTGGCTCTCAAGTAAAGTTAATTAGCACGAAAAAATCAGGTACTGTTGAGTTAATAGATGGCGAACAAATTACAGTTCTTTTTGGTTTTATGCGCATGAAAGTTGACCGCAGTAAACTTTCCTTTATACAATAAGAGCGGCTTATAAAAGTCGCTCTTATTGTATTTTAAACCAATCTATTTATTTTCTTCTAGTCAGATTTTCACCTTGTTGTCTTTCCAACTCTCTCGCTTTTTCTAATGTAATGCGCTGTCCCTTGTAATATGCAGAGGTGAAGGCATCTGTCAAACCGTTCAATTGAACCTTTCTAGTGTTTGTCTCTGCCTCTGCTTCAGACCCATATACACCTGAGAAATATCGAATAGTACCATCGGTTAATTTTAACTGATATAGAGGGGAGATATCATCCCAACGCGATTCTAGCTGAGTATTTTTAAATACCCCTAATTGACAGGTATAGATTAACTCATTCGACACATCAGTACTTGCTGGAAATAGGTCATAAATCATTTTATCCTTCTTTTCAACTGGCTCCGTTTGATTCATTCCTTCCTCTTGGTCATCTGTAATTTCCATCATTTCCACTTTTCGTTTAATTGACGGAATAATGTCTGCATCCACACGACGATTGATACCGCTTCTAAATGGTGTTAGTGGATCACGCTTCCCTTTAGAGATAATTTCGATACGCGTAGGATCTATCTTAAACTCTTTGGTCAACACGTCTTTTACAGTATTTGCTCTTCGGGAAGCCAATCGCATATTGTATGAATCAGACCCACTGGAGTCAGCATTTCCGTAAAGGGTTAATTTAGCACCTGGATCGAGTAACATGATTCGAACCAATTTCACTAATTTATCATCTTGTCCTCCCTTCAATTCGGCTCTATCATAATCATAAAAGAAAGAGATTGGATCTTTTTGTAATAAAAGCAATTGTTCTTCAATTGCATAAAATGCAGAAGAATCAATTTTGGTCGTCGTATTATTGTAAACAGTATCTTTCGATTCTGCTACTTTTGGAATTGTTACCCCCTGAAAATTAACCATATTTCCATAAGGTGTATTGGGTTCCAAATCATCGTCATCAGAAACACCATCTTGATCGGAGTCTTTAAAGTCTTTTTTAGTGTCTTTTTTGTTCCCAAACTTGATACCGACAATTATTTCAGAAGACATACCTGCGTTTCCTCTCAAATTATTTGTAATAAGATCATAGCTATATCCGACAGTAATGGCATCGTATAAAACCAAACCAGCAGCAACAGAAACGCCATATTCAGGCCTGTAAGTCCCAGCAACCCAAACTTTTTGCTTGTATTTTAGAATTGCATTTAAATCCAACTGGTAGGGCGAAAAATCAAAATATTTAAACGCAATCAATGGTTTAAGTTCCCAGTTTTCGCTTAACATAAAGTTATAACTAGCTGTACTTTGTAAAAACCATTCTTGTCGATAAAACGCCGTGTTTTTAATGTTTTGGTAAGTTCTTTTACTAGCTCCGAAGTGATTAAATGCCGATCCAAAATCAAATCGTTTGATTCTTAAGTTCAAACCAAAATTAGCATCAATAATTGTTTTATTTTGATTGGTTTGGAAAACGTATGGGTCACCCGCTTGCACAACTTCTACTTTGGCAAAATCAATACGATTATCAAAAACATTGACGCCAGCTCCTAGAAATAATTTTGCGTCACCTTCCAACTTCACTTGTTGCCCATAGGCTACCGATCCACCGTTTCGTCGAAATATTCCCGTTTGATCCGCGAACAAAGAAATACCAATACCATTCGTGCCCGACACAATTGGCGCATCAAATGTAAGCGTGCTCGTGATTGGAGCATCTGGTAAAGAAGTCCATTGTGACCGATGCATTAAAAACAAATTCATGTGGTCCTGTGTTCCCACCATACTGGGGTTTATGACAAAAGGATTGACATAATATTGCTTATGAAACGGCGTTTGCTGAGCCAATGCAACTTGAAATAAAATAGGCAATAAGAGTAAAATATTCTTCATTGTTTAACGCATTAAATTAACTGATCCCTTTAAAACTTTTTCACTTCCATTGATGCGAATGAAGTAATAATAAGTACCATCTTGTAATTTTTCTCCTTTTGAGGAACCATCCCAATCATTGGCATAGTTGTTACTCGAGTAGACTTCTTTTCCTGTTCTACTAAATATTTTAACCGATAATTCTACCGATTCGTCGATTCTTTGTATCAACCAAGTGTCATTCTTGCCATCTCCGTTTGGAGTTAATAAATTAGCAATTATCATTGATTGACAACCCTCGTAAGTTACTCTAATTTTTGATTGAGTAGAATAAGCAGACGGGCACGTTCCATTTTTGATCAATGCTCTGTAATCTCTATCTGTTCGAATATTTTCATAATTCTTGAAAGGTTCTGTTCCGCCAAGAACAACCCAATCGGCTCCATTGTTTTCAGAATACTCCCATTGAACCACCGAGCCTTCATATCCTTGCAGATCGACGGTCCCTTTGTTTTCTTCTTGACAAACCAACGTAGCACCAGAGGTCATCCCACCTTCTGAACCTGACACAACACGTACTTGCATAGTTATTGTATCGCCTACACATTCTCCTATTGCTGCATAAACTGAATATACACCAGCAAAAGAAGTGTCCGTAACCAAGCGATTTGGGTTTTGCTGAGTGCTGCTATAACCATTCGGTCCACTCCAAAAATAGTTCGACCTGTCAATAGAATTTGCCGTTAAATTAAGTACTGTGCCAATGCAAACAGGACCATTTTGGGTTACTATTGGAAGAGTTGGTTTTTCGTTGATCTCAATAGTAGCTGCTTGCGAGCTAACAGAACTGCAACTGCCGCTTTTTATTATAGACCGAAAAAGAGTCGTTTTCGTAAGGTTATTATAAAGAATAAAATTATTGGTGTCAGCAATATTGCTCCAAGAAGCCCCATTGTTAATTGATTTTTGCCACATCAAAATTTTTCCCTGAAAACCTACTACTTGAACTGAACCATTGTTAATGGTGTCGCAAAAACTAGAGTCCATTTGTGCATCTCCTCCTATTGAGGCTAAGTCGTTATTAAAGTTTTTGGTAAATGCATCGTTCGAAGTATTGCCATCTAGAACGTTAGTTGCTGAAGCAACAATTGTATTTTGACCATGATTCAAGCCGCTACTAATAGGCACAGCAAACGTAAAGGTTGTTGAACTACCAGAACCAATGGCCAATGTTGCATTTTGTGTTACTACAGCAAGTGAATTCAACTTATAGGTAAGCGTTAATGGAACATTAAGGTCAACAGGTGAAAAATTTGTGACTTCAATGGTTACTGTTTGAGGGTATTGCAAATCACAACCGCTGTTTTGGGTCAGTATGTTGGTAACACCGACGTCTTGACTAAAAGAAATGAAACAAAGTAAATTGAAAAAACACAGGATAAGGAGTCTAGGACAATTCATGTGGTGATGGTCGATTAATATGTATGGTTAGCAAAAAACTAAGTCAGCACTGTTAAAATACTAACATTTAGAATGCAAATATATGTTAAAGAACTCAAGAAAACAATCTTTTTCAACCAACACAAAGTTAAAAAAACAAGTATCAATGCTGATTATAAGCAATATAAAATCAATGCAACAAATTAATCGACCCTTTTAAAACCTTTTCATCCCCTCCTATTTGCATCAAATAATAATAGGTTCCATCTTGGGATTTTCGACCTTGAAAAGTACCATCCCAACTATTATCATAGCTTGAATTGTGATAAATTTCATGGCCACTTCTATTGAAAATGCGCACATCAATAGGCGGGTAACTTTCAATATTTTCAATCAACCATGTATCGTTTTTACCATCGCCATTTGGCGTAACCAAGTTTGCAATTACCATACTTTCACACGCATCTTGACTGACCGTTAAAGCATACATTTCCGAAGTGTCTGTTATCATGCAACCCATCAAGACTGCCCTGTACCATGTAGTTTTAGGAATATTTAAGTATTGATAAACGCTTGTTGTATTGAAATCAGACACCCACGTTTTTCCGTTGTCACGGCTGTACTCCCAGTGATCAACTACACCTTCATAGTCCACCAAAAATAATTTACCTTCATTATCTTCAGGACAAATCGCAAAACTGGGGTCGGGTGAGGAGGCTATAATCCTTCCCCCCTTGGCAGCTTCAGTTACTGTGACAGTTGCAATGGAGGAATACGCTGTTGGGCAACTCCCGTTTTTCACCAATACTCTGTGTTGTGTATTCGAAGTTAGATTTAAATAATTGTGTGATGTGGTGGAGCCGATAATTGGGAACCAATTAGTTCCACCGTTATCACTGTACTCCCAGCGAATAGGATCGCCAATGTTTCCCGATAAAAACAAAGTCCCATCGTTTTGCCCAGCACAAACTGTAGTATCCTGAAAGATATTTCCTCCAAAAGTTTGCGCATCAAAATTAATGATTAATGTAGTGGGTGCACTAGAACAAGAAGACAAAGAAACAGTTAATGTATAAATTCCACTTGAGGATGCACTTGTATTGGTTACTTCAGGATTTTGTAAATTAGAGCTAAATCCATTCGGACCTGACCACGCATAGGTTGCACCAACTACTGTTTGCGCAAATAATTGCAAGTCTTCACCAGCACATTTTGGTGCATTAGAAGAAGGCGTTGCTATTATGGTATCAACAATGTCCACGAAGGTAGTATCTGAAATACTTTCACAGTTTAAAACCTTAATTTTCAAAAAATAATCTCCCTTGTTTTGAATACTAACAGGGGCAATTGAAGGATTTTGAAGATTTGAAGTAAATCCATTTGGACCTGTCCAGAAAT
>JAHKAT010000304.1 GCA_018825925.1 Bacteroidota bacterium
GATGATATACTATAGTTTTCTTGAGAAAAACCAACAAATGATTTTAGACATAGTATTAAATAGAGTACTTTTTTCATTTTCTTATCTTTTTATCAAGGTGAATAAATAATGGCTTCTCCATTTCTTTTTTATACCTTTCCAATACAAATGAATTTTTTTCGATACGAGCATCTTTCCAGTCATGCCATGGAAAACCATTTTTGTTAGACCAATATTCCCAATCCCAATTGATGTAGCAAAATGCTTTTATCCCTCGATTGTCTTGTAGCATCTTGAAGAAAGGTTTAAACCATTTATCCCAAGAAGTTTTGCCATCCAAAACTCCAACAAATCTAGGTGTGCATTCGCCAATCATCACTGGTTTTTGATGAATATGAGCAGTATCAAAAAAAGTTTGTAAACCATTATGGTCAAATTCTTCAGGACTAAAAATATCAATTCCCCACCAATCTACATATTGATCACCAGGATAAAATTCCATCAACTTTTCAAGACTTATAAAATTTGCTGAGCCACCACCAGAGCACCAAACCGTAGCCGACTTTATATTTTTCTCCTTAAATGCTTTAGAAATAGTTATGAATACTTTTTTATAACTTTCAGGTGAATAGCCGTTCCAATCGCCTTCAAACTCGTAACCTATTCTCGTAAAGGAGGGTCTATCTAAATCCAAAAGCACTTTATAAAATGCTTCCAATTGGGCATTATATTTTCCATTAGCCACTTCTTTATCCAAACCTGCCCCAGTATCCTTTCCTCCTGTAAATCCTAAACCAATTTGTGGCATCATCCCTTTGGGCAAGCTATCTAGAACCTGTTTTAAACTTTTTCCCCAACTTTCAATCCTTTTTACTGGTGCGGTTATATTAACATAGATCATATAAATTGCTGGTGTTTTATCTTGACCAACGGCCTTTACATAATCATTAAAACCCTTTTTATCCTGACCTGCACCGTGATAAATCCCGGTTTCGGGTTCGTATTTGGCATTGTAAAACTCACGGATACTTTTTGTTTCTTGGCTGTGAACCTTTAGAACCAATACCAAAAAAAGTAAGCTCGTAATCTTCGTGATTTTATTTTTGATAAACCTCATATTATTTCTTTTCTATTTTCATTTTTAATCCTTCTAGAAAACCATAATAAGCAGGTTTCGGTTTTAAATCATCATCATAAATAGTAGGCCAATCTTTCATATTGAAAAAACCTTTGATCCAAGAATCTCTATCTGTAAAATCCCAAACTGTAATTCCAAATTGCTGTTTTTTCGGAACTATTCTACGATACATCAAAACTAGATTTTTGTATTTTTCGGCCTGTGCTTGTTTCATTTCAGTTGTTATCGAACTATAGTTTTCAATACCACCTAATCTTTCGTCATTGTGCGAATTAAAAATAATATCGACTTCTGACAAATGAATTTGCAAACCAGTTGCTGCCGCTTTTTTCAATGCATAGGCAATAACTTCATCTGGAGTATCCATACGAATGTGCATTTGAAAACCAATTCCATGAATAGGCACTCCCTCTTTTTTAAATTCTTCGACCATTTTTAAAACGGCATCTAATTTTGTAGTATCACGCTCAATGTTGAAATCATTATAAAACAAAACCGCAGCGGGATCGGCTTCATGGGCGTAGCGAAAAGCATTTGCTATATAGTCTTTACCCAACTTATTGTACCAAAACGTTTTTCTATATTCACCACCTGCAGATTCAAAAGCTTCGTTTACAACATCCCATCCTGCAACTTTACCTTTGTATCGACCTACATATTTATGAATATACTCTTTCATAAATTCCCCCAACCATACACTATCGTTGGCGCCTTTTTCTTCTACCCATTTTGGTGTACTGCTGTGCCAAATAAGATTATGCCCAAAAAGACGTTGGTTGTTTTTCTTGGCATAATACAATATGGTATCGGCCTTTTTCCAATTAAACTGGTTTTCTACAGGTAACATCGACTGCATTTTCATATTGCTAGTAGCTGTAATACTATTGAAATTTGAAAGCTGCAAAGCCATCAATTCTTGGTCATTAATTAATTTATTGATATTAATTGCA
>JAHKAT010000305.1 GCA_018825925.1 Bacteroidota bacterium
ATGAAAGTAGCTGTTCCTTCCCCCCAACATTCACCCATGTTCGGACAACTTCCTGACTCACAAATAGTGTGAAGCTTGTGCTCTTCGACCAGATTTCTTACTTTTTTGTAATTCTCACCTATTGGTAGTTTGACTTTTAACCACTTCGGTTTATTGATTTTCACTCGTCCGTCGGCGGTTATAATTGTTGTGGGTTGCGTTTCTTGACTCATAATTATGTTTTATTCAATCCGATCACTAAGCTTGTATATAGTGACGGGAAATTTTGAAATGATTCTCCTTTATAAAATAAATTCACTTTGTTAGATAAACGATCCAATTGTATGCCTAACTCTAATCCAATGATTTGGTTCTCCTTCGGGCTGAAATCAACAATAAATCCTGCCCTTCCCGAAAAACCACATTGCTTTTTTCCTTCCGAAACTCCCATTAAATGTGAGGATCTACCATAAACAAATGACTCGAGTTGTTCGTCGGGATTGTAAGGTGTGTCAACCGGCTTGGTGTTTTTTTCTACGATAAAAGGATCCCTGATTTTCACGTAATTTGGTTTTAACCAACCGAATAAGGCACCGGCAGAAATAATTCCCTGAATTTTCACTCCTCGCTCTCTTTTTTTCTCAAAGATTAAATACTTGTATTGCAGTTGAAGGCGAGAGATGGCCAAAGCATTAACCTTCCCGTAAATATATGACTTTGAATCATCATATTGGGGGTTGCTTTTTCGGTATTCTCGGTGTGATTTTAATGTTTGTACAGATAATTGAATACCTACTTTATTTTTGAAATCAAGCGATCTGTCAAAAACGAATTGAGCGCCTACTCCTGCAGTAGATAATACCGGACCGCCGTAGTAATGTTTTTTGAAAATACTGCCAATAGGAAGCTCCTCCGCCGCAATCTGTCCATAAGCTATGGAAGAAAGAAGGGTAAAAAAGATTACTTTTGGAAAGTTTTTCAAATGCATCATTGGAAAGACAAAATTACGAGAAATAAAGAAGAATGGAAACGGTTCGAATTGAATACAAAGGTGATTTACGCACAGAATGTACACATGTTAAAAGTGGCCAAGTGTTAATAACCGACGCACCAGTGGATAATAATGGAAAAGGAATGGCCTTTTCTCCGACTGATTTATTAGCGACAGCATACGGTTCGTGCATGTTAACAATAGTTGGTATATACTGTAAAAATCATGAAGTTGAAATGAATCATGGTTATGTGACCGTTGAGAAAATTATGGTTTCTGATCCTAGAAGGGTTGGGTGCTTGAATATTATTCTTGATTTTTCTGGTAACAATTGGGATGCGAAAACACAAAAAAAAGTAGAACTAGCAGCAATGGCTTGTCCGGTTGCAAAGTCGGTTGATCCGCTAATGTTAGTTCAATTTACCTTTAAATTTCAATAAATGTTTGAAAAAGACAATTACATAAAAAAAACGCCAGAAGACGTAATCTTTGGGATACGTGCCGTAATAGAAGCTATTAAGAGCGAACGTGAAATCAACAAAATTTTAATTCAAAAGGGATTAAAAAAAGAATTGTTTTACGAATTGAAAGAAGCACTTGCGGGTAAGGATTTGTTTATTCAATATGTGCCGATAGAGAAAATCAACAGAGTAACGAGTGAAAACCATCAGGGAGTAATCGCCTATGTTTCTCCGGTTGAATATTTTGAAATCGAAACTCTGGTTGACGAACGAATTGAAAAAGGTTTAACGACTAAAGTATTGGTGCTCGATAGAATCACTGATGTTCGAAACTTTGGTGCAATTGCCCGAAGTGCGGAATGTATGGGTATTGATACTATTTTGGTTCCAAAGCAAGGTTCCGTAATGGTGACCGCTGATGCTGTCAAAACAAGTGCTGGAGCTTTAAATCGCATCCCGGTATGCAGAACTGAAAGCTTAAAAAACAGTTTGTTTTACCTACAGCAAAGTGAATTTAGAATCGTTTCATGTACCGAAAAAGGGAATGTTCCTTTGTACGAAACCAATTTTAGAGGTTCGTGCGCTATTATTTTTGGATCCGAAGAGGATGGAATCACTAGTGATTTGCTCAATTTATCGGATATCAAAGCAAGAATACCAATGAAAGGAGATATTGCTTCATTAAATGTCGGCGTATCCGTAGGAATGGTCCTGTATGAAATGGTTCGTCAAGAATTATATGGTTAAACAGAAACTTTCGAATTTCTTAACTGTTCACAGATCGGCAATTTTGTTGTTGCTGACCTCAGTTTTATTTCGAATAGTTTTTATTGAAAACCAAGGCTTAAGCAATGATGAGTTAAGTGCTTGGTATAGAACTCAATTTTCTGACTGGAGTGGTTTCTGGAATTTAGCGGTGATGAATGGGGATATGCATCCCTATTTCTATCAATTTTTAATGACGCTTTGGGGAAAAATAACACCTGCTACAGATTGGGGAGTGCGAAGCTTGGCGTTGTTAATTTTTAGTTTCAATTTCATCCTCATTTATAAAGTAGCCTATCAATTTTTTAGTAAATGGATTGGTTTGATTTTACTTTCCATTTATGCGTCCTCTACTTTTCTAATTGTTCAAACTTCAACCTCTCGCCCATATTCTATCGGTTTATTTTTCTTGTTGTTGCTTGTCTATGGCTTTCTTCAATTATTGAATAATAAAGAACTTGTCAGTAAGAAATGGTATGCTTTGCTGATTATTGGATTTTATGGAAGTATGGTCAGCCATTATTTCGCTTTTATTGTGGCTGGAGTTTTTGGAATAGTAGGAATAAGTATGGTTTACAAGTCCCAAAGATTAGGGGTTGTGCTAAGTGGAGTGATTGCTGTTCTGTTATTTCTTCCTCATTGGGAAGTGACACATGCTCAATTGAATGTGGGAGGTTTAGGGTGGTTGGATGCTCCAGACATTACTTGGCTTTTCGATTTTTTTGTTTTGGTGATCAATGATTCTACCTTCCTGTTTTTTCTACTCTTTTTAGGGTTAATTATTTTAAGCGGTTTTAAATGGGGTAGAAATAAAGCTTCTCTTTTTTTATTTCGATCGGTGTTAATAGTTGTGGTTTTAGTAACAATCTTGAGTTATGCATTCACTCCTATTGTGCGCGAACTGGTTTTCCAATTCCTATTCCCATTTTTGTTTTTAGGGCTGTTTGGAACTATTGAACCAAAGGAAAATCGATTGTTTCAAAGCATACCAGTATTAATTGTTTTGATATTGGGTTTTACCTCTATTAAAAGTTCAAAGCTTTTTGAGCGCACGCATTATGGTGAATTTGAACAAATCGGACATCATGAGACACAATGGTTAGATAGCTTAGGACAAAAAAATGTTCACTTGATTGAGAATTTTAACAACCCGAGTTATTTGAGTTTTTACACACATAAGAAACACGAAAATAAAATTGAGAATTGGGGAGACCCGAATAATCCAGAGATTTTAAAAAATGAAATAGAAGCAAGTGATAAAGATTATTTGATATACAATTGGAGCAACAATTACCATCATTCTATTTTTCTTGAAATTTTCCAACAGAAATTCCCTAAGGTGACTGCGGCGAATTTTTATTTTAATTCTGAACAATATCTTTTCTCTAAAAAGGGAAAAAATGTGATTGAAATGAATTGGTTCTTAAACAAGAAAAAATCGCAAATAGACTCCAATGAATTCTTTGGTCAGTTTAAATTAACTGTTGGCGAGTTGAAAAAACAAATAAAAGGTCCAGGTTACTTTTTGTTCGAAATGGAATTAGAGGGAGAAAAACTGAATGAAGTATATTTGGTAGCAGTGGCGAATAGAGGAGAGGAGATGTTGAAAAACGGCGAAAATCCAGTTCAGTATTCTGCGTATGACGCGCGAATTGTATTAAAAAAATCCAACCGTTTATTCAATGCCTTTGTGCTTTCAAACGATTTACTGGATTCAGATGTGATTAATTTTTATGTTTGGAATCCAAAATCACAGAAGGTTCAATTCAAAAATGTTCGGATTGGCTTTAAGGCCTTTCTCTAGTTTTCTTTAAAAACCCAAGGTAATCGTGCGGGCAAGTCACGCAAATCATTGATGGTTTCATCGTCCTTTCGAACTTTATTCTTTCCCTGATGATTGAATAAAACAGCCTTCATCCCAGCTCGCAAAGCACCTAGATAATCAATTTCGTAATCGTCGCCAATCATACATGAATTTTGCGGTTTTACATTGGCAAGTTGCATGGCATACAGAAAAATCTCACGATTGGGTTTCGCTTTTTCTACATCTTCTGAACAAACTACAATTTGAAAATAGTCGGCGAGATTGCCATTTTTCAATTTAATTTCCTGCACTTCTCGAAAACCATTGGTGATAATGTGAAGATGGTAATTTTCAGTTTTAAGATAATCCAATGTTTCTATGGCTCCAGGTAATAAATTGGTTTGAATTGGAGAATTAGTAGTGTAAAACCGTGACATTTCTTGAGCTATACCAAGAGGCAGATTCAATAATTCTAAAGTTTTTATGAAACGACCAACTCGAAGTTCGTCCCTTGTAATATATCCCATCCCAAGATTTCGCCACATTTGTTGATTGACCTTGAAGTAGGAAGAGTAGAATTTTTGAAAATCTAAATTGGGGTTTTCTAGATTAAAATCTTTAAAAATTGCTTTTAAAGCTTGTTTCGAATTCTTCTCAAAATCCCAAAGTGTACGATCTAAATCAAAAAAAAGGTGCTTGTCTTTCATGCTAAAAAATCAATACAGCCAGAGCACTAAGCACAATACTGTTAATACCTAGACACAGTACGATGAGTGGAAAGGTCTTGGATTGATGGTTGTAAAACTTTGCGCAAATAATGGTTCCTAAGGGAATTGAAAGTAAAAGAGGTCCAAAAAAGCAAATGCCATAAATACCCAATTTCCGTTTTAGTTGAACGATAATTTTGTTTACTTTTCTCTTGCGTTTGACCGCTGATGCACTAAGTTTTTTTGGTGGTGAATTCATTCTTTTATAACGAGCTTTTTCCATGAAATATTTACTTGAAAAATAAAAGAATGCCGATGAAAGCACAGCACCGATAAAGCAAGCTAAAGCAGTTTCAACAAATGAAAGTGATAAACCGACACCTGTAAACGGAGCGAACATGAATTTAATCATGCTAAGAAAAAAGATGGTTGATAAGGCTTTCCAGCTCATGAGTTCAATTTTTGACCATACGCTAAATCACCTGCGTCGCCCATTCCGGGAACTATATACGACTGGGCCGTTAATTCTTCGTCTATGGCACCAACATAATATAAGGTGTCTTTGGGCATTTTGTTTTGTAAAAAAATCAAAGCTTCGGGTGAGGCAATCGTTGCTGCAATGATAACTCTATTGGGCTGGCCGTTTCTGAGTAATGCTTCATACACCGTATACATCGAAAGACCAGTTGCTAACATGGGATCGGAAATAATTAAGGTTTTGTCTGTCAAGTCGGGTCCAGCAAGGTATTCTACCTCAATGTCAAAATGTTCAGCAGAACTATGTTTTCTATAAGCTGAAACAAAGGCAGACTCGGCTTTGTCGAAAACTTCCAATAAACCCTCATGAAGAGCCAAACCAGCGCGCAAAATAGTTGCCAATACGGGTTGGTCGTTCAACAAAGGGGTTTTGCTAATTCCCAAAGGAGTTTTTATTGAATGTAAGTTGTAGGCAAGGGCTTTTGAGATTTCATAACCTAATACGAAGCCAATGCGGTTTGAGTTTTTTCGAAAACGCATCGAGTCTTTTTGAAAGTTTACGTCACGCATTTCACCTAAGAAAGTCGAGAATATAGAATGTTGCTCTGAAAGATTATGAATCATCTATAAAGTTTTCCTAAAGATAAGTCGATTGTTTTAATTCAGACTGTTAAAGGGTTGTAAAAAAAAGGTTTTGAGCACATGAAAATTGACATTTTTTTATTGACAAGTCTACATTGTATATTATTACTAGATCGTTGAATCAACCGCTAGGTCTTATTCTTGAAACTGACATGAATATATGCATCTCATAATTAATCACATGGCTTGAAATATATTCTATATTTTAAGAGTATAGCCCAAATAAATTCAAAAAAGGCTAATTTTGGCGCACATGGCAGAAAAGGCAAAATTAAACACCAAAATATTCTTTCGACTCGTGGCTTTTGCCAAGAATTATCGTGGAATTTTAACGATTGCTTTTTTAAGTTCATTGTTTATTGCCTTGTTTTCGGCGATTCGTCCGCGATTGATCGGAAACATGGTTCGCGATTATATCATGGTAGAGCAAAATGCAGAAATGCTTTTGTTTTGGACTTGTATCATCATAGGCATGTTGCTATGCGAAGCAATTCTTCAATTTTCGAGTAGTTATTTTTCCAATTTATTGGCGCAAAATATCATACGAGATATGAGACGAAAGCTTTTCAAACACATTGTTTCCTTCAAGATGAAATATTTCGATAAAACACCAATAGGCGCGCTTGTTACTCGAGTTGTGTCTGATTTAGAAGCGGTGAGTGAGGTGTTTTCTTCTGGTTTGATTGATGTTTTGGGTGATTTGATTATGCTAACAACAGTTATTGGTTGTATGTTTTATACCAATGTTGAGCTAACCTTACTTTCACTTATTCCAATTCCGTTGTTACTTTTTGCTACTCGAATCTTCGCGAGGGCAATGAGAAAATCTTTTCAACTAGAGCGACTACAGGTGACAAGGCTAAATACTTTTGTTCAGGAACGGATTACTGGAATGGCGATCGTTCAGCTATTTAATAGAGAAAAGATTGAATTCGAGCAGTTTAAAGAAATCAATAAAGGACATCGTCAGGCACATATTAATGCAGTTTGGGCTTTTTCTATTTTCTTTCCGGTTGTTGAAATTTTAAGCTCCTTGTCGGTTGCATTATTATTGGTTTGGGGAGCATTTC
>JAHKAT010000306.1 GCA_018825925.1 Bacteroidota bacterium
CTCAAGATCCTCTGGAGTTTGCCAGAAAGATTCTGTTGTTAATTTATTTGGGTTCCCAAATTCAAGGTTGTCTGAACAAGAACTTATCGTTAAAAGTCCACCCATAAAAATTCCTATGATTAATTTCTTTATCATTTTTGTCGATTTAAAAGTTAAGTTGAATTCCAAAAGTAATTGTCTTACTCAACGGGTATGATTTATAATCTATTCCTCTACCTCCAAGTCCATCACTTGAAACATCTGGATTATATCCTGTGTATTTAGTAAATGTATGCAAGTTGTCTCCTGCAACATATAATCGGCATCTATCAATCGTTAATTTTTGAGTTAAGCTATTTGGGATTGTATATCCAACTTGGACTGTCTTAATTCTAAGATAAGATCCGTCTTCAAGAAAACGATCAGAGTAGTCTGCTCCATTATCGTTCAAATCATCGATATCCAATCTTGGAAAATTTGAGTTTGAATTAAAAGTATAAGAATTCAATGTTGCACTAGAATAATTAACATTTGATCTTACCGTAGCTAAATCCGTATTATTACCATTATATATCATATTTCCTTGTGTTCCTTGAGCCGCTATAGTCACATCAATTCCTTTCCAATCAGCTTGAAGACGTAAACCGTATTCGAAATCAGGGAAGGCACTTCCTCTATATTGTCTATCAGATCCGTCAATTTGTCCATCACCATTTAAGTCAATATATCTAATGTCGCCTATTTGTGCTCTTGGCTGGATTGGATTTCCATTTAAATTATGTGCATCCAATTCTTCCTGAGACCTGAATAGACCATCCGTCTTAACAAGAAAAAAAGAATAAATAGGGTATCCAACTTTACTATAGGTTACTGGTCCTCCATGAAATGATCCGCTAGAACCTGCCAGAATTTGGCTTCCTGTACTTAAATCTTCGACACGGTTTTTTATACTGGAGATATTAGAAGAAACAGAAAAATTAACTTCTCCGACTTTTTTATTATATGTTAATCCTAATTCAAACCCTTTATTTGAAACTTTACCCGCATTTGTATAAGGATCGTTACTAGAACCAACTGACAAAGGAATTGGTACACGTAAAAGTAAATCAGTAGTGTTTTTTTCAAAATAATCAGCCGTGAAATCCAATTGACCATTCCACATTGATAAATCTACACCAACGTTAGCAGTTGCCGTTGATTCCCATTTTAAACCAATTGCAGGATATTCTTGTTGAATATTTCCAATCCATAAAGAATTAGGTTCACCCATTGCGTAGCTTATTCCTGGAGAAATTAAACCAAGATATTGATAGTCTCCTATTTCCTGATTTCCTAATATACCATAACTAGCTCGTAGTTTTAACTCAGATATAGGTAAGTCTAGATTAGTAAAAAAGTCTTCTTTCCCAATTCCCCATGCAGCAGATATGGACGGGAAATTCCCCCATTTATTTTCTGGACTGAAACGAGAAGAACCATCACGTCTAAATGTTGCCGTAAATATATATTTATTATCATACGAATAAATAGCACGACCCAGAAAAGAGAGTAGTTTACTTTCACTAGCCAAACCAACAATAGAAGGGTCTACTGCTCCAGCTAGAACAAAGATACCATCAGGCAATCCTGAAACTGAACCTGAAATTGAACGGAATTTGTTTTCATAAATCGTATGCCCTAGTAATAGATTTACAGAATGTTTTCCAAAAGTTTTTGAATAATTCAAAGTGTTTTCTATTTGATAATACTGATTCATATCACTTCCTTCTACCAAAATATTGTTTAAATTCTTAAAGAATCCCCCCACTTCGTAACGTGGTGTATAATTATAAGATTTATGTTCAGAAATAGTTGCTCCTACATTCAACTTATATTTAAAACCATCAAAAAAACTTGCCTCAGCGTAGGTGTTAATTAATGCTTGGTACGAATCATTTTTTAAGTCCAAAAGATTTAAAGCTGCAACTGGATTAAATATATCCGTTACTGAACCAGAAGCACCTCCATAACCTCCGATGGCGTTTTCATCGTAAATTGCAAAACCAGGAATCATTGATATTGCAGATCCAACAACGTTTGTTCCTTGTCCGGGTACTCCAGGTAAATCTTTCCTTTTTTCTTTGGTCAACATTACAGTTTCCCCTATTTTAAAAATTCCTTTCTTGTAATCTGATTTAACTCTTAGATTAACACGGTCATAATTAGTTTCTTTAATAACTCCATCTTGATTAAAGTAACCTAAAGACATACTATATTTTGCATTATCTGAACCGCCAGAAAGCCCAAAAGAGTAATTTTGAGTAGGAGCATTTCTAAATATTTCATTTTGCCAATTAATGCCCGCTCCCGAAACTTCCGGATTTAGAGCAATATTCAATGGCTGTTTTCCTGATGCTGCGTAAGCTGCGTTACTCACTTTTGCCCATTCTTCTTGATTTAATAAATCTAACTTTTTAGCTACGCTTGCGTACCCAAATGAAGAATTAAAAGACACTTTCATATCTCCTTTTTTACCACTCTTTGTTGTAATTAAAATCACACCATTTGCAGCTCTTGAACCATAAATGGCAGCGGCTGATGCATCTTTTAGTACTTGAATTGATTCGATGTCATTTGGATTCAAATTATTCATTGACGCCACTGCAATGTCATCAACCAAAATCAATGGGTTATTATTGTTTAATGATCCTGCACCTCTAATCTGGATTTTTGTTCCAGAACCCGGAGCTCCTCCAGCTGATTCTACAGTTACTCCGGCGATTTTTCCTTGTATTGCGCTTCCCAAATTCGTATTACTTTGAGCGTCTAATTGTGATGCTTTTAAGCCACCAACAGCTCCGGTCATATCACTTTTCTTGATGGCTCCATATCCAATGATAACAACTTCATCTAATTTATTATTTTCTTCCTTCAGTACGACATTCACAATTTTTCTGCCATTGAGAGACTCTTCAAGCTTAACATATCCTATGTATGTGAAAACTAAAGTTGCATTTGGATTACTAACATTCAAAACATAGTTACCATCCACATCGGTCATAGTGCTGTTGGAAGTACCTTTTACAAGTACAGAAGCACCTATAATTGTCTGGGATGTTTTTTGATCTGTAACAGAGCCCTTAATTGTATTTTGAGCTTGCAAGCTAATACTAGAAATAAAAATAAAAATAAACAAAGTGAGTTTCGAAGTACGGAAAGATCTAATCCTTAACTTCTGATTTACGTTCTTCATGGTTTTCATAAATTCATGTTTTTAATAATTGGTTGGTTAATATTTTTTTGCTTAATAATTCTTAAAAAAAAAACACAAAAGTTTTGCAATCCTACTTAAAAAGAAGGAAATTTAAATTGAGCTCTAATTCAATGTTTAAGTGCCTATTTTAAAAGATTTCTGTTAGTATAGGCTCGTTTTATAATGAAGTTCTGATTGGTTTTTCAGAAGTTCCGCACTTTTCTCCGGGGTAATATCTCTTTGTGATTCTCCCATCATTTCATATCCTACCATGAATTTTTTTACGGTTGAAGAACGTAATAATGGTGGGTAAAAATGCATATGAAATTGCCATTCTGGATGTTCCTCGCCATCAGTTGGAGCTTGATGAATTCCTGAGGAATATGGAAATGAAGTTTCAAAAAGATTGTCGTATTTTATAGTTAATAGTTTTAAAATGGATGCAAAACCAGTTACCTCATCAGTTGTAAAATGAGTGATTTTTGTCAAGTGGCGCTTACTAATAATCATTGTTTCATAAGGCCAAATAGCCCAAAAAGGAACCAATGCTACAAAATGATCATTCTCGATTACAACACGCTCATTTAGTTTTAGCTCTTCTTGCAAATAATCCTGCAATAAATTACCTCCGGTTTTGTCTAAATACCCTTTTAAATTATTTTGCGTTTTCTCTACTTCTGTTGGTAAAGAAGATTGTGCCCATATTTGTCCATGCGGATGCGGGTTACTGCATCCCATAACACTTCCTTTATTTTCAAAAATTTGAACGTGATTGATGTAATCAACAGCACCTAAATCCGTATATTCTTTTTGCCAAGTATGAATAATGTTTTCAATACCTCCCACTTCCATTTCAGGCAATGTCAAATTGTGTTTTGGTGAAAAACAAACCACACGAGAAATACCTCTTTCCGGTTGTGCTTTAAAAAAAGTGTTGTTTTTGTTTTCTTCAAAAGCAATCTCTTCTTGCTTTAAAGCGGCAAAATCATTTTCAAAAACAAAGGCATTTTCATACGATGGATTTACTTCTCCATTAGCGCGCACATTTCCTGGACACAAGTAACAAGTTGGGTCATATTCTGGCAAAGAATCTGAAGTAACTTTTTCATTTTGACCTTGCCAAGGACGTTTAGCACGGTGTGGCGAAACCAAAACCCATTCGTTGATTAATGGATTATAGCGTCTGTGCGGATCTTCGTTGATATCAAAATTTTTCATTCTAATTGTTTTTATAAAGTGTTGTTCCGTTTCCGATTTTTACATCATAAATTTTTAATTCTATTCCAAAAGTCTCAAAATAAAGTGCCGAAAGCTCCTTTTTGATTCGGTCTTCATGTCCTTTTTTAATTAAGTTAATGGTGCAGCCGCCAAAACCACCACCCATTAATCGAGAACCTACAACTGCTTCCTCGTTTTTAAGGGTATTGACAATCATGTCTAGTTCAGCACAACTTACTTCATAATCTGAGGACAATCCTTCATGTGTTTCAAACATTAACTTCCCAAGAGTTTCAATATTTCCTTTGTCTAATGCTTCACATGCCAGGATAACCCGATTGATTTCTTTTACTACGAAAAGACTTCTTTTAAAAACATTAGGACTCATTACATTTTGTAATCCTAAAATATGTTGCTCTGTACAATCTCTAAAACTTGATATCTCAGGAAAATTATTTTTCACAATTGCAATCCCTTCTTCACACTGTTCTCTTCTTTCATTATATGCCGATGTCATTAAGGAATGCTTCACATTTGAATCAAATAAAATCAAAGAATAATCATTGAAATCAGCATTATGATATTCATACTCCAATGTTTTGCAATCAATTTTTATTACCTTATTTTCTAAACCCATCACACTAGAAAATTGATCCATAATTCCACAATTGATTCCTACCCAATGTTCAGCGCTTTGCCCCATTAGCGCCATATCAACTGGTTTTATATCCAAATTAAAAAGTTCATTTAGTCCAAATAAAAAACCACACTCTAAAGCTGCAGAGGATGATAACCCAGAACCAACTGGAATATTACTGCTAAAAACACAGTTGAAACCTTTAAACTCAAAACCTTTTATTTTCAATTGATTGATAACCCCTCTCACATAATTAGTCCAAACATTGTCGGTCAATTCAACTGAATCTGCAAGGTTAATTTCGAATTCATCATTAAGATCAATTGCAACTATTCTTGATTGATTTGTATTGTTTTTCTCGAAAGCAAAACAAATTATTTTATCAATTGCCGCTGGCAAAACATAACCATCATTATAATCAATATGTTCTCCAATAATATTAATCCTTCCTGGAGAAAGCACAATTTTTTCTGCAGTTGAACCAAAGGTTTCCTGAAAAAAATTGGTAGTATTTTTAATTAAAATATCATTCATTATTTTGAAATTATTATTCTTAACTGTATTAGTTTTCGAGGCTTGAACCACTTTTTCCCTTTTAAAATCGTTCTCTTTATAAGGTATCACTGCAATTCTTGCTTCGACTTTTTATTTATTTTGTAGATACTAAATTTAATTTACCACTCTTAAGCCCTGCTCCATTTACTTCGAGCTTTACATCCCCAGCTGTTGTTGTCGATTTTACAAGTACTACTAACTTTCCACTAAAAAGTTTCATAGTATCTTTATGAAACATTTCGAGCGAAGTAGCATCCCCATTACAAGCTGCCCTGAAAGTACCCGCTCCTTTAACTTTAAATTTTAATTGGTTTGTTGCCGTAGGGAGATC
>JAHKAT010000307.1 GCA_018825925.1 Bacteroidota bacterium
AAAATATCTGAATGACACACCAACAACTTTCTTTTCCCCCGGATTTTTTTTTAAATTCCCCACAAATTTCCAATTGAAATTGAAATTTCGTACCTCGTTCATTCCAAATTCCATTATTGCTTTCATCTGAAATCATTTTTGGTTGATATTCTCCAGAATAAAATATATGATATTTACCGTCGCGCCCATAATTGAGCAAAGGCGAAATTAAAAACCGAAATTTCTCTCCTTCTTTGGTTAATATCCCTTTTTGCAACAACCTATCCATCAGCATTTTGTAGTTGTGATTAAAAGAAATTCCCAAAGAAAAACCGGGCACTTGAACCTCTCTTACTGAGGTGACTTCTGTTGAATTAAAATTATCATCGAATATTGTTTCCACAAAGGTTTCTTTCACTTTTTGGTTACCTCCTTGACGTAAAGACAAATCACCTTCCCAAGTTGCCAAAAATTCATTTAAGGGGAAAGATACTTTTTTACTAAGGCGATTCATTAGCTTATACAGCGGGTCTTCCGTTTCGTATCTTAGTTTTGAAGCATCTAGATGAAGGTTCATAAATCGATCCGTAGTCGATTTAAGCGCTAAGCTCTTCCCTCCTTTTTTTGGCGTTACCGTCCAAGGTTTAACGCTTTTCACATAAGCCATTAAGGTAAAACTACTGGAGTCGCTATCATGAGCAAAAACGGCTTTTTCTATTCCGTATCTTTTCATGCTCTTCCAATTACTTGAAAGGACTAATTTTTGATTTTTAAACTTCTTTTCATTTAAAAATGCATGCCATGCAGGGTTAATTTTGTCTCGTTCGGCATTAACTACTCGAAATAAATTTCTTTTGAAGTTTTCACCTTTATAAACAAACATCCAAGTTTTAGAATAGGCAACATACATGTTTTCTTCTTCATTGTACCTGACTTGTTGTTCAAAGAAAACGGTGTCTTTTATTTCGAAAAATGTTTTTAATCGTACTAAACCAGGACTTATTTTACTTGAATCTGAAACATAAATCATAGCGCCCCAATCGCCCGCTTCATTTGCGAAAACATACACTGGTCTTTGCAAATTCAATCCATAACTTTTGGCTTGACCTAGTAAAAATTCGTAGGAAATAAAATCTCTAAAACCAACCTTATTCGCATAAAGCATTCCACTGGTTTCTCGAGCGACATCCAAGACATTTGCGCGTATCAAAAAGTCGCCTTCGGGCAAGCGATCCACTAAACGGGGCATTTTGCTGGTGCCCATATAATAATCGCGCACAAAAAGAATGGTAGCTAAGCTTAAAGAAAGGAAAATAATGATGGTTACTTTTTTATACACAATTCTTGGAGACTATTTTAATGTAAAACGATGTATAAACTATTGATTAAATCCAATACATATTTACTTGAATTTTGATAATCACCTTCAAACATATAATCGATTTTGAAATCCGTTTTTTGTTGACTGGTTTTTGAAGATGTTAAAATCATATTCCCCGACTGACCGCTTAATGCGCTGATAATATCGGCTTGTTTTGTCTCTAATATTTCAACAGGTATCGTTTTTAGCATTTTAGACCAATCAATATTTGCGTATACAAAACCTGATTTCTTCATCTCTTTAACTTGTTTTCGAGCCAGTTTTTCAGAACCAAAACCATCGGAGTGATTTAAAGCCAAATCTTCATCATTGGTGAAGATGAAAAGATTGTTTTTATTAATCATGTAGAGCGGAACGGAATTAAAAATCGCATTTTCAAAAATCCAATAATCACCCATTTTTTTACATTCTGAGGTCATATTGGCAATTTGACGAAGTACTTTTTCGGGAATATCATTTCTTTCGGTCGAAAAGCCTAAGGTGAAAATCGGCATGTCTTCCAAGTAGCTTACTTCCTTTTCGTCGTAGTTAAAATCTTCGTCATAATTAAACTCCAATTTTTTTACGGTTACTTTTTTAACCCCGTTATACGTTCCAAACATGGATCCTTTGTAGGTATCAAAGATTGCATCTTTATTGATAAACTCATTAATTAATTCAACCGCAAGGACATTGGTTGCAATCCTACTATTTTTTTGCTCTTTTAAAACGGGAATTAAAATTTTATAGGCTTCTTCGTACGCCTCTCTCAAATTGACGTTATAGCTGAAGTAAGCTGGCGACTCTTGGTGAATATATTTAGTAATTGTTTTATCAAACTTAGAGTCGTTCATTTTTTGATAAACCTTACCCAAGGCCTGTCCATATTTGGCCGTAATTTCAGCAGATATAGCATCATCTTTCAAATACAAATCGCCAACAATTTTATTGCCTTTATACAATTCCTTTAAATCTTTGTGTAGGGTTGGAAACATGGAACGGAAATAAGAAAAATTAGTTCCTTGCACCACATTTCTCGAATTATCAAAATAAAATACCCCTTCCGAATCATGTTTCATTAGGTCTTTCAAATCTGTGTCTTCATCCTTTAAATTTTTCCGGAGTATAAATAAGTCGACGCATATTTCTTGGAAAAACTTTTGTTGCATTTTTGCAAAAACAGAATCCCTCAGCTCATTATAGCTTTTTAATTGTAAATCTTCATTAAAATCAATCAATTGGTCACCTTCACCGTTTTCAATTTGATCAATTTCACTTTCAACATTGAACAAATCGTCCGTGTCCTCCATTTCCTCATCATCGTAGTATTCTTCATCTTCATACTCCGTTTCAGGATATTCATCTAAGAAAATATTTGGTACAAATTTATTTCCACGGCTTAGCCAGATACTGTCTGTTTCGCCTTTTACCAGTTTCTCAACAGGGTCTACTCGGATCAGAATTCCAATCTTATCAGCAACTAATAAATGATTAAAATAAGAACGGAAATAACGAACTCCTTCCATTGAAGATTTCTCTTCCTCAAAATCATCAAACACACTAAATAAAGCGTCGATATCTTTAATTCCAAAGGTAAAACCTGCCACTTCAAATTCTTCACCTTTACCAAAGAAGATATTCAGTTTTTGATCAAAGTCAAAACCAGAATCTTTGAGAGACCTACCGGCAGTAGAACCATCGAACAGTTCTTGTTGAATTTCTGCCATGAATTCATATTGAATCAATTCATCCAATGAAACTTTTTGAAGAATTTGAATATTGTTAATTGAAAAAACCGAAACAGCTGTTCGTGGAATAAAATCCTCAGAAGATTGACAATAACCTGTATTTACAGCAAACACGGTAAAAAAGATTACTGTTAGACATTGGATATTGCGGATAAAAGTTCTCATAGTTTCTACTACTTAAGGTTTTTCAGGACTAAGATAAATGGTATTTTCCAATAATTTTGGGTTTTGCGTAACCGCATAAGCATTCTCTCGAAGCATTACGGCCATTTTATTTTTTGATAACATCGCTTTGGCGTTCGAATAATTTTTTATGTTTCGATCAAAACGTGTTATGGAAATATAACTTCCACTTTTTAAAAGCTCTATTTCTTCAGGTTTTAATTCTTGAGCTTTTTTAATTTGAAAATCAGGGATTGATCGTTCCAGTTTTTCGGCATTCCAAGTTAACCAATTCAAGTCAAAATTTAGGTTAGAATTTTCAGTGCGATATTCTTTTTCTACCACGGTTTTCACTGCCTTTTGCAATAAATCCACACTTGTGAAATCACACTTTAATTTAAATAAGTAATTCTCAAAATCTGCTTCAATTTCAACACCCTCAATTCCATCTTGTTGAGAAAGTGCCGTTTTAAACTTTTCAATTTGTGCTTTGATCTCTTCCAGAGAAGGAACCTTTTTACCCTCTAAACTATCAAGGGCCAATATTGAATTGATCTTCACCTTGCTCGCACTCAAATTTACGTTGTACTTCAGAGTTCCCGTACCGTCTGTGTTTATTTGAATATCATCCAACACTTCAATACAAGAACTGAAACAGAAGACCAAAGCAATCAATACAATTACACTTTTTTGTTTCATACTATTTTAATTCCAATCGATTATCTTACCAACAAAACTTGCTCAAAATTAGTTCTTTTCTCTGAGCAAATCCAATGCCAAGTGTATGAATCGCGAATAAACCAAGTCACATTCTAATCAAGTAAACACTAATAATCTTTTTGTATGCCTTATATTTGCTGAAAGTTTCGGTATGTCAAATCCATTTTCAACGAATAAAGCTCCCAAACCAGTTGGTTTATATCCACATGCTCGCAAGGTGGGTAATTTGCTTTTTTTGTCTGGTGTAGGTCCTCGTTCTGCAGGATCTGACGCAAATGATTCTGGAGTACCTGGTTTAAAATTGGATCACAACGGCAATTTTTTGGAATTTGATTTTGAAAAACAATGTCGAAGCGTCTTTGATAACGTGAAAGTTATTTTAGAAGAAGCGGGATCAAACTGGGACAGTTTAGTGGATGTAACTGTTTTTCTGGTCAATATGAAACGAGATTTCGCCATCTACAATCGTGTTTATGCCGAATATTTCAAAGACAACCAACCTTGCCGAACAACCGTAGAAATTAACTCGCTCCCTACACCTATAGCTATTGAGCTTAAGTGCATAGCAACGATTTAAAATAAAAAAGTAATGATTCGATTTATTCTTCGATGCGCTATAGCGGCGCTTTCTTTAGGTTTAACTACCTACCTTTTCGCAACTGGCTCTTGGGGTTGGGGCATTGTTTTGATTTTTGTTTCTGCAATAATCATCCTAAGTTTTTTCAGAAATGAAAACATGGTTTTGGCATTGAATCAAATGCGTCAAGGCAATACTGATAAAGCGGCCTATTACATCAATAAAATAACTCACCCTCAGTTATTGCCAAGAAAACAACATGCGTATATATTGTTTTTACAAGCCGTACTAAATACACAAGAAATTGGCATGGCTAAAAGCGAGACCATGTTGCGCAAGGCAATTGGCTTGGGTTTAAGAACGACACAAGACAGTGCGGTTGCTCGTATGCATTTAGCCGGTATTTGTGCTCAAACAGGCAGAAAACAAGAGGCGGTAAGCTTGCTTGCTGAAGCTAAAAAAATGGACAAGTCCGGAATGATGAAAGAGCAGATCACTCTAATGCAAAAACAAATGCAGGCAGCTCCTTCTAAAAATCAGATGCGTATGGCGCAAATGATGGGTGGAAGAAAAAAAATGCCTCGAATGCGTTAAACCTTGTCTAAAGCCAAAAAAATTTTCACAGAAGGTTGGGAGGACTATTCCTTAATCGATGCAGGAGGCGGTAAAAAGCTCGAGCGTTGGGGAAAAGTTATCACCATTCGACCAGAACGTCAAGCCTATTTTCATTCAGGACTGCCTTTTGCTGAATGGAAGGTTCTTGCGCATCTTGAGTTTGAAGAAATTTCAACCACCAAAGGAAAATGGAAAGTTTTAAAGCCAACGACAGTCCCTTGGTCCATCAACTACCAGGATTTGTGCTTTTTATTGAACACCACTCCATTTAAACATATTGGTCTATTTCCAGAACAAAGTACCAACTGGGCTTTCATCCGAGAAAATCTGAAGGAAAATCAGAAAATATTGAATTTATTCGCTTATACGGGAGCTTCGAGTTTAGCTGGCAAGTCTATCGGCGCTGAAGTAGTCCATGTCGACTCCTTGAAACAATTGATAGATTGGAGCAGTCAAAACATGAAATCATCCAAATTGGATGGTATAAAATGGGTTTGTGAAGACGCTTTAAAATTTGCGAATAGAGAGCTTAAAAGAGGCCACAAATACGACTTAATTCAAATGGACCCACCCGCTTTTGGCAGAGGTGCTAAAGGAGAAAAATGGTTTCTCGAACAAAAAATAGAAGAACTTATAGAAACGGCCTTTCAATTATTGAACAAAGATGGATGGCTCATTTTAAACACCTACAGTCCAAAAGTAAATTTTGCTTCTACTTATCAAAAAGTAAAAAATGCATTTAGATCCGAATGTGAAACGGCAGGCGAATTATGGATGAAAACTGGAACTGACAAAGAATTGTACTATGGCGATATTTTCCGCATTCAGAAAAAATAACTCATTTAATCATAGAATTTCCGTATATTTTAGCCTCATTAAGCAGCTTAACACGCTTGTTTTAAATTAAATACTACTTTTTGTAAACATTCTATTTATCTCAGTAAAATGCAAAACTTACTAAAGCCAAAACATTTAAATATCGATCATATTTTTGGCCGAGTTTTACTTGCGTTAAATGACAGTTTCTGCATTGCGGAATTGGATGACAATGCGTCTATAACCTTTTCTGTACATCCTTCATTCTGGGAAAACTTAAACTTTCCAGACCAAGAGGAACATCAAAAAGTATGGTACGATTGCATTGAAGATCCTCAGAGAGATCAATTTTTAAAACGATGTGAAACCTTCTATCAGTCAAAGGAGTCTGCTTTTACTATGCATATTCCAATGCGAACCTATACAAATCACAAACGATGGTACATCGCTCAAGTCGTGCGTTTAGGAGAGAACATTGACAAAAAACAAAGTTTCCTATACATGCTAAAGGATATTTCTTTGCGAATTCGCGAAAAAGACCTACTCGAAGAAGGGCAGAAAATTCTAAAAATGGGCTTTTGGGAAATGAATTTTGAATCAAAAAGTGTTTTTTGGAGTAAAACAACCAGACAAATTCATGGCGTTAGTGATGATTATGTCCCAAATCTTGAGGATGCAGTTTCCTTTTATAAAGAAGGTAAAAGCAGGGAATTAATCAAGAAACATTTAGAGGCTTGTTACGAAAAAGGAACACCCTTTGAAATTGAAGCAGAAATTGTGCAAGCAAACGGCAAATCACTTTGGGTAGAGTCGCGCGGAAAGGTTGATTTTGAAGATGGAAAATGCGTTCGCCTATATGGTACTTTTCAAGATATTAGCAAGAGAAAGAAAGTTGAAAACGATCTACGTATTTCTGAAGAGAGTTTTCGAGGCGCCTTCCAAAACGCAACAATCGGCATGGCCTTGCTTGATCCAAAAGGAAATTGGTTGAAAGTGAATGAAAGTCTTTGCAAAATGGTAGGTTATACGAGCGAAGAGCTCACTAATATAACTTTTGAAGCCATTACGCACCCTGAAGATGTACATCTCGACAATCAAATGCTACGTGAGTTGAAAGAGAGCAAGTTTGAATCCTACCAAGTTGAAAAGAGGTACTACCACAAAAATGGCCACCTTGTTTGGTTAATTTCATCCGTTTCTATGGTAAAAAAAGAGGACGGCTCACCGGAGTATTTCATTCTTCAACTTACTGATATCACTGAACGCAAACTAGCTTTTGATCAAGTAATAAATGCAAACAAAAGAATTCAAGGAATCATTGATGCAAGCACCTATGTTTCTATAATCAGTACTACTTTGGATGGGACTATTGTCGAATTTAATAAAGGAGCTGAAAACCTTCTTGGCTATTCTGCCAGTGATGTCATTGATAAAGTAAATTTCGCTCAACTTCATCTCGATAGTGAGATAAAAGAGAGAGGTATTAAGCTGTCGTCAGTTTATGGAAAACGTATTGAAGATTTTGAAGTATTTGTGCACAAAGCAAAGCTAGGCTTTCACGATAGCGGCGATTGGACGGTCGTTCGCAAAGATGGTGCGCATATAGCAGTTCAACTTGTAGTTACGGCTATACGCAACAGCAATAATGAAATTGTAGGGTTTTTGGGTATGGCCACTGATCTCACAGAAAGAAAAAGAGCGGAATCATTGCTTAATAAAATGGCCATTTTAGAATCAAAGAGTAAAGAGATGGAGCAGTTTGCTTATATCACTTCTCACGATTTGAGAGAACCTTTACTCACCATTACAAATTACATTTCACTTATTCAAAGCGAATTTTCAAGTGAAATGACAGAGCAAGCTCAACAGTTCTTTAACTATATTTTGGCCGCTGGTCAACACCTCACACAATTAATCAATGGTCTTTTAGAATACTCGCGATTAAGTAATGTCTCAGAAAAGGAAGAAGTAGATTTACAAAAAGTAATTCATCGGGTTGTCGCCAATTTAGAAGGGAAGATAAAGCAAGAAAACGCGATAATACGATTTGAAAACTTACCCATTGTGCGCGGGTATGAAAATCATCTTTATATTTTACTTCAAAACCTCATTCAAAACGCATTAAAATTCAAAAAGCCAGATGTTTTGCCAGAAATAGAAATTCGCTGTTATAAAAAAGGTGAATTTTGGATCGTGTCAGTTCAGGACAATGGCATAGGACTTTCGAACAAATATGTTTCGAAAATATTTACAATTTTCCAGCGACTTCACAACAAAAATGAATACGAGGGCACCGGCTTGGGGCTTGCATTAGCCAACAAGGTTTGCGAGCTTCATGGAGGAAAAATATGGGTAGAATCTAAAGAGAATCAAGGAAGTACGTTTAACTTTTCACTACCCGTTTAACGATCCACCCAAACCGCAGGATTTAAACTTTGTACGTTTGAGCCTATAACTTGATGTATTTCGAAATGCACCACAGACAAGGATTGACCAGACTTTACGAGTAAAGAACCGATAGCTTGTTTCGTACTAATTTTATCCCCAATTGAAACATAAGTACTTTGCAAATTACTATATACTGTTCGATAATTTCCATGTTTCAAAATAACAACTTTACCCGCCCCTGGGATATTCAAAATACTCGTTACTTCCCCCTCAAAAACAGATCTCACCTCTGCATTTTTAGGAGCTGAGATATCAATACCGTTATTGTTTGTGAAAACATTGTCTAAAGTAGGGTGTGGATTTCGTCCGAAATTTTCGGTGATACTCCCTTTGTCCACTGGCCACGGCAAACGGCCTCTGTTTACCTCAAATGACTTGTCGATTAGATTGCCCTCACGTGCTTCTGTTAAAGCTAACGCGGGAGCTGTAGTGGTTGCATTAGGTGTGGTTTTTTTGTCAACCACTTTTCTTGCTGCTGCTTCCTTTCTTTTACGCTCCTCTTCTGCTTTTCTTTTTGCTTCAGCCGCAGCAATTTCCTTTTTAATGGCGATGCTAATTTGTTCATTTAAATTAGCCTTCCTTTTTTCATCTTCTCGCAATTGAGCGTATAAACTTTGTTCCTTGTTTTTAAAACCATTGTAAACCGTTTCTTGCTTTGATTTATCAATTAGAATGGCATCTTTTTCCTTTCGTTTTTCATCAAGCACTATCAGTTTTTGCTGTTTTTCCTTATTGATTTCAGAAATCTCCTTTTTAATTAATTGTTGATTTTGCTGAATCACTAAAAATTGCTTTTGCTGAATTTCTTGGATTGACTCCAAATATTTTTTCCTTTTCAGGGCTTGATTATAACTTTTTGAGGAGAAAATATACATCAACTTCCCATATTTATTTCGCTTTTTGTAAGCGTAAATCAACAGTTTTTTATACTGCGCCTTTAAGGATAAAAGTTTTCGTTCTAAGTACTTTATTTGATCTGCTTTACTCACTATGGTCACATCAGCCGTGCGAATTTGGTTGTCAAAATTTCGAACCAATTGCTCCCTCAATTTTACTTGATTTTCAATTAGTTTCAACTCATTTAATGAAGCCTCAGTGTTTGATTTTGTTTGATCGAGAAGTAATTTGGTACTTTTAATTTTAAGTTCAAGTTTGTCCTGTTCTTTTTTTAATTTCTCACTCGATTGAGCATACCCCTTCAAGCTTAAAATCAAACAAAAACCGATAAGCACACTCTTATTCACAATCTTCATACCCTTCCGGAATAATAAAATATAATTCTTGAGGTTGGTTTACCTCAGGTCTGTTGTACGACATTTGTAGAAAAATGTTATTTCTTGGCATCTGTATCTTTATTTCCACCTCATCCGGGATGGAATAACCATCGATCATTTGACGTGATAGATAATTGACCCAAACGGTTGTTGTGTCGTTCGGACTGTAGATTTCAACACCTTCGACATTTTTCCCAGTTTTATCTAAAAAATACTTAAATACGATCGTTTCCTCTTCTTTGTCTTTCTTATCAATTCGTTTAATTTTCATTTTACGATGCGAAGAAATCACGTAGCGATACGGTTCATTAATTTGGAAGTATTTTAAGGTCGTATCATAGTCTAAAGGCAAGCCATACATTAGCTCTTCAATATTTCTAAATGAAAAATCAACCCCAAAATTTTCTCTGATAAAATTCAAATCTGCACGTACCACACACTTGTCTTTTTTGTTCACCACATTCAAACTATCGTTGGTTACTAGTGCATTTACTACCGGAATAGACGCATAGGTTATAATACAGTTCATTGCTGAATCACTAATGAGACGCACACTGTTTTTAAAAGAAATGTTACTCGTAGTATCTTTGAATTTCGTTGAAATTTTGGAATAAAAGGTAGAGGGAACTCTAGTCACCAAGCTATCCATATTTTCTAGCAATTCGCTTGTTTTTCTGCGTTTCACCTTTTCACCGTCTCCTTCCGTCAGTTTTTTGGCGCAAGAAAAAAGCATGAAAAGTACTGCGATACCGCTAATAAATCGGATCATAATATTGTGATTTTTCTATTTTTTTATCTAGATTTTGATTCTTGGACCCTAAGACCTTTGCTTTTTTCCATAGGATGAGGGCTTCTTGGCTGTTTCCTAACTTAAACAAAACATCGCCCGAATGTTCCACAATTACTTTGTCTTCTGGGCTTATTTGCAATGCTTTGTCGAACCATTCTTTCGCACTCTCGAAATTTCCCTTTTGAAAATAAACCCATCCATAGGTGTCCATAAAATGAGCTTGATTTGGTTTTGCTTCATTAACAGACTTCATCATACCCAAGGCTTTGTCCAAATCCACTTTCGATAAGGCCAAGCGATACGCATAATTGTTTTTCAGCAAAGCACTTTGAGGATCTAATTGCAGCGCTTTCTCGTAACTTTTCTTTCCTTCGGAGGTTTCTTTTTTCGAGAAATAAGCATCTCCAATTTGTCCCAACATTTCACCTTTCATTGGAGCATCACCCACTACAAACTCTATACCTGTAGACATAACTTGTATTGCCTCATCGTATTTTTTAAGTTGATTTGCTGCGACTCCCTTTAACAAATAAACCATCGGTAAAGTCGTAAAAAACTGCATACATTCACTTGACGTAGCATACAAATCTTCAAATTTGCCACCTTGGTACTCCATGATCATCACTTGCTGCCAAATTGGATAAGCTGATTTTTCAAAGCTGAGCGCTGTTTTATAAGCTACCAAAGCAGAATCGTCATATTGCCATTCCATGTAATAATCTCCTAAAACAGTGTATGGTTTTCCTTCCGTAGGATACGATGCCGCTAAAATTTTCACCAATTGAAATGCTCTAGGATCTGTGGCCATTTTTCGTTCTTGCAAATCGATCACCACTTTCATTTTTTGGTCTAAATCCACCCCATCACCTTCGAAAGCATGGGTGAGAGCTGCGAAATATTTGTCTTTGTCGCCTCTTAATTTATACACTTCAGCCAAATACAACTGAACACGACCATTAGAAGGTTCAGCTTCTGCCATTCTTTCAAGGGTTTCAATCGCTTTGGCCTCCTGATTTTGACGGTAGTAATATTCAACCAAAGTCGATAGTAATTGACCATCTCCTGGATTTTCTTTCAAACCATTTTCAAGTTCCTTCACAGCCAAAAGTGGTTTTTTCGCCTCCATGTAAAGCTTGTATTTTTGAACAAACAATTCTGGTACTGGCCCGACCTGATCTTGTGTTTTATTTAGGGCTTGAATTGCTTCTTCGGGTTTTCCATTTTGCAAATAAGCTTCCGCCAAGCCATATTGAAAATCGGGGTTTCGAGGTTGGAGTTTTACAAGTATTTTAAAGTACTCGATCGATTTTTCAAAATTGCCCGACTCATAGGTAAAATAAGCCAATTCAGTAACGTAGTGAATGTTTTTTTGATCCAGCTTATAAGCCTTTTGCAAGTATTCTCCCGCTCTTAAACGTTCGTTTTTAACCAAATACAATTCATACAAAGCATAAGCCGGTGCATCGTTATTTTTCAAACTCAAGCATTGCTCAAAAGCGGTAATTGCTTCTTGGGTTTGACCTTTTGTTTTCAGACGAATTCCCTCGTGAAACTTTAAAATATAGGCGTAATCGGTTTTTGATGGACCCTCCGTTGTTGTCGCGTTTTTTTTCACTCCACAAGCAACGGCAAGTGACCCAATCAAAAGTAAAACCAATCCGTATTTCATTCAGTTATTGTTGAAAAATCACCCAAACTAATGTCACTCGACCTCCCTATATATTGCGAGGAAGAACCCACCATACTATTTTCTAAATGACACGACACCAATTTAGATCCTTGCTGAATAATCGTGTTTTTTATGATCGAGTCAACAACTATCGTGCCTTTGCCTATGGAAACGTGAGGACCTACAATGCTGTTTTCAATGCGCACCTCCTTGTCGATAAAACAAGGTTGGATAATTAAGCTATTTACAACATTTCCTTCGTTGGTTAAACCATTTTTTTTCTTGTCATATTCTAAAACACGCTGGTTGGTATGCACAGTCACTTCTTTGTTACCACAATCCAACCATTCATCCACCTTACCGGGTTTAAATTTGGTTCCTTTTTCGGTCAATCTGCGCAAAGCGTCTGGCAATTGATACTCCCCTCCTTTTTGAATATCGTTGTCAATCAAGTATTCGCATTCTCTTCTCAGAGCAGCGCCGTCTTTAAAGTAATAAATTCCAATCATTGCCAAATCAGAGACAAAGGTTTTCGGTTTCTCTACAAAATCAACGATTTCATTCTTTTCGTTCAACTTTACTACACCAAAAGCACTTGGGTCGTCAATTTGCTTCACCCATAAAATGCCTTCATCGTTGTCGTCAATTTTAAAATTTGCACGAAACAAAGTATCTGCAAAGGCAACTGTAACCTTTCCCTCCAACTTTTCTTTAGCGCACAAAACGGCATGGGCAGTTCCCAAAGGTTGATCTTGGTAGAAAATTGATCCTTTCGCACCTAATTTTTCGGCCACTTCTATCAATTCTCTTTCGACTTCTGCTCCAAAATCACCAATAACGAAGGCAATTTCTTCAATTTTTTCGGGACAGACACTAGCAATGTCTTCCACCAATCTGTGAACAATTGGTTTTCCACCTACAGGGACAAGTGGTTTAGGTACTGTTAATGTATGAGGACGTAAACGGCTACCTCTTCCTGCCATTGG
>JAHKAT010000026.1 GCA_018825925.1 Bacteroidota bacterium
AAATACCGTCATTACGCCATCCCTAAATTAGACCAAACCGCATATCTAACCGCTGAAGTTTACAACCTGACAGATTATCAATTGGTACCTGCCAAAGCAAATATTTTCTTTGACGGAACCTATATGGGCGAAACCTATATCAGTCCAAATCAAATGGAAGATACCATTACATTAAGCCTTGGTGCAGATCCAAATGTGATAATCAAACGAACTTTGGCTAAAAAAGAGTGCAAAGAAAAAACAATAGGAAGTTCCAAGGAACGAATTATGGCTTATGATTTTGAAATTAAAAACAATAAATCTACCCCTGTGGACATCACGATTATTGACCAGATTCCAGTCACAACCAACCCTGAAATCGAAATTGAGGCAACAGAAATTGACAAAGGAAATCTCAATGAAAAGACAGGTTTTATCGAATGGAAAATGAAATTGAAACCTAAAGAAAGTAAAAGCTTAACGCTGAAGTACAAAGTAAAGCACAACAAAGACCTTCAGTTGTACATTTAATTAAAAATTCAAATTATGCCCGACCAAAATCGGGCATTTTTCGTTTGTAAAAGTGGTTAACTTATTTGAACGTCTATCTTTGTAAAGATTCGTCCGTATGAAAAAATTTGAAATTCCAGAATTCTATCGCTCACCAATCATCTCAGAGGTGAAAAACAAGCGAAAAATTGCAGATCCTAGAAAAAAGGATTTTCGCCCTGCCCTATTGCCTTTTGGTAAAGTTGATTTTTGGATAGCTCGCCATTTCGGATTTTGTTATGGAGTAGAAAATGCCATTGAAATATCCTATAAAGCCATTCATGAAAATCCAGATAAAAGAATCTTTTTATTAAGTCAAATGATTCATAACCCTGGCGTGAATGCAGATTTACAAAGTCATGGAATTAAATTTCTCCAAGATACCCAAGGCAAACAACTAATTCCATGGGAGGATTTGAACGAGGAGGATGTAGTTATTATTCCTGCCTTTGGCACCTCGGTAGAGATTGAAAAAAAATTGATGGAAATTGGTGTGCAAAAATCAATTTACAACACCACTTGTCCTTTCGTGGAAAAGGTTTGGAATCGTGCCGAAAAGTTGGGCGAAGATAAGCATACGATCATTATTCATGGGAAATTCAACCATGAAGAAACAAGAGCTACCTTTTCACATAGTTACCAAAATGCACCCAGCTTAATTTTAAAAGATATTCATGAGGCTCAGTTTTTAGCCGACTTTATTTTGGGCAATAAAACCATTGGTGAATTCACCTCCTTTTTTGAAAATAAATTTTCTGACGGTTTTAATCCTGAGTTAGATTTAAATAAAATTGGTGTAGTGAACCAAACAACAATGCTGGCAACAGAAACACAAGAAATCACAGATTTTCTTCGGCAAACAATGATAGAAAAATTTGGTGAAGAAGAAATCAAAAATCACATTGCAGATACGCGTGACACACTTTGTTATGCGACCAATGACAACCAATCTGCCACGAGTGGACTGTTGGAAATTGAAGCTGATTTTGCCATTGTAGTAGGCGGTTACAACAGTTCAAACACCACTCATCTGGTTGAGATGTTAGAACCAAAGTTTCCAACGTACTTCATTAATGATGAAAGTAATATTAACAAAGAGGGCGAAATTCAGTTTTACAATATTCATACCAACGAAACCGAAGAAACTACTCTTGATTTTAAATCTAATAGCACAAAAATAATCATCACTTCCGGTGCTTCATGTCCAGACGCTACAGTAGACCGAGTAATTCAAAAAGTTTTAACCTTGTCAAAAACAAGTACACCCATAGAAAAGGCCCTTGAAAATCTGACCTTTTAAATAAGTACTCTGCCGAAAGTTCCCAAAGAATTTTACTTAATTTAGTGCCACGCTAATGGAACGATTTGTACATTTTTTGATTGTTGAGCCTGACGTGTCGAAGCATTCGGCTTTGAGAAAACAACTTTCTTTAGCAGGAAGTATACTTTTGTTTGCCGAGAATTTAGATGAAGCGAAATGGGAGTTGAGCAGAAAGGAAATTGGTATTGTAATGCTTCCTCCTATTACATTAAACTCAAAAAAAACAATCAAAAAACTTCAGCAGTACGACAAAGGAAAAAGAGCATTTTTTCTTGCCTTAATCAATGAAGAAAATCACACCCTAGATGTTCACAAATATTTAAAAGAAGGATTTACAGACTTTTTATACCTCGGTTTAGATTCAAACACCTTAAAAGCAAAACTTAGAGTCTTCAAATCACTTTTTCAAAAAGACCAACGAATTGGCCATCTTTTATCGAACATTTTTCCCAATCAGGTTTTAGCTGACTTAAATAATTTTGGAAAATATTCTCCAAAAAGGGTTGAAAATGGTGTTGTTATGTTTACTGATTTCGTGAATTTTAGCGAAAAATCATTGTCTTTACAACCTATAGAAATTGTTCGACAGCTTGAAAGTTATTTTTCAAAATTTGATGAAATATCTAAAAGATATCGTTTAGAAAAAATAAAAACAATCGGTGATGCTTATATGACCTTGGCTGGAGTTACCGAAAGTCATTCAGAACCGATCCTAAGATCTTGCTTGGCTGCCATCGAAATCAGAGAATGGGTGGCAAATGAAGCCGCATTAGCCCGTACTTTAAATCAAGAACCTTGGGAAATTAGAATTGGAATCCATTCAGGCCCCTTGGTTGCAGGTATTTTAGGCTCCGATAAAATGAGTTTTGATGTTTGGGGTGATACAGTGAATTTAGCTGCTCGTGCTCAAGAGGTAAGCTGGCCCGGACAAATTACAATTTCACAAGTAATTGCAGAAAAAATCAACACCTATTTTCACCTCGAAAATCGAGGATTAATACAAATAAAAAATCGTTCGACAGACGAACAAATGTATTTTCTTGAAAACCTGAAGTCGGAGTTTAGTTTGTATGAAGAAGGATTAAGTCCCTCTCCCTTTTTAAGAGAAAAATGCGGTCTGCCACGCATGGACTTTAACTCGATGCGAACGGATTTATTGAACCAACTAAAAAAGAATCTACCAGAAAATTTAACGTATCACGACATCAATCATACTTTAGGCGTTGAAAAATCGGCCAAGCGACTTGCAAAGTTAGAAGGACTCAATGAAGATGAAGAATTAATATTGCTAACCGCAGTATTGTATCACGACGCTGGATTCATCCATCAATACAATGATAATGAGCTGCTTGCAATAAAAATGATAAAGGCAAACTTGCCAAAATTCGGATATGATGATGATCAAATAAATACGATTGCTCAGATTATTGCCTCTACAAGAACCTCCTCAAAAGTGGTTACCTTGCTTGAAAAAATAATGTCTGATGCTGATCATGATTATTTTGGTAGAGCAGAATATTATAGCATCGCTGAGATGCTTCGTGAAGAGCTTGCTTTGCACCAGAACTCATTTACCGAAGATGAATGGCTACAGTTTCAAATCAATTATTTAGAAAACAAACATTTGTATTACACGGCTTCATCTATCAGTATTCGCTTGCCGGCCAAGAAAAAAAGAATCAATGAGTTGAAGAGAAAATGGTACTCTATTCAACCTACAAACAAAGATTAAAAAATGAAAATTTACACAAAAAAAGGAGATACAGGACAAACTTCACTGATTGGGGGCACAAGGGTTCCAAAAAGTTCTCTTAGAATTGAATGCTATGGTACAGTGGATGAATTGAACTCTTATTTAGGACTCATTCGCGACCATCAAATAGATCCGTCATCCATAGAGCAACTGCTAATTATACAAGATCGACTTTTCACGCTGGGTTCAATGCTAGCCAGTGATCCCGAAAAATCAAAAATGAAATTGCCCCCTTTGTTTCCTGGCGATATTGAAAATTTAGAAAATTGGATCGACGAAATGGATCAATCCTTGCCAGAAATGAAGTTTTTTGTCCTACCCGGTGGTCATATAGTCGTTTCCCATACACATGTTGCACGTTGTATCTGTAGACGAGCCGAACGATTGGTTGTAGATTTAATGCAAACAGCACCTGTTGACCCATTAATTGAAAGTTATATGAATCGATTGAGTGATTATCTTTTTGTTTTATCAAGAAAGTTTACCCAAGATTTCAATGCAACCGAAATTCCTTGGCATCCAAAAATGGAAGGCTAAAACATGAAGTAGACCATTTTAAAAACTCGATAGTATTTTAAAGTTGTCTTTATTATTTGGAAAGAATAAAAATAAGATTACTTTTGCGCAAAAAACAACATTTAAAATCTTATATAAAATGTACTGGACCCTTGAATTAGCATCCTACCTTGAAGACGCTCCATGGCCGGCTAGCAAAGATGAGTTGATTGATTTCGCCATTAGAGCTGGTGCACCTTTAGAAGTTGTTGAAAACTTGCAAGATTTAGAGGACGAAGGCGATATTTACGAAAGTATTGAAGAGATTTGGCCAGACTACCCGTCTAGAGAAGACTTTCTCTTTAACGAAGATGAATATTAAATAAGAAGCTGTCCATTGACAGCTTTTTTTGTTTTTAAAAGGTATTTTTAAGGATGAACTTTTTAGGACATCTTTTCTTTTCTGGAGATAACCACAAGCTGATGGCCAGTAATCTCTTTGGTGATTTTATAAAAGGCAAAGATCTCTCTCATCTTTCCTATGAAACTCAAAAAGGAATTTATCTCCATCGCCAAATCGATCAATACATCGATCATCATCCCGCGGTGTTGGAATTAATGCACACCTTCTACCCTATTTTACCAAAAGTAACAGGTCTTGCAATTGATTTATTTTTCGATCACTTATTGGCCAAAAACTGGCGAATTTATTCCGAAATTGATTTAGCAGCATATACCCAACAATTTTACGACAGTATTGATTTTGAAAACCCTGATTTCAATGCCAACTTCAAAATGGTACTATCCAAAATGAAGGAGAAAAATTGGCTGTACCAGTATCAATTTCCCTACGGATTATACAAAGCATGTCAAGGTGTTTCAAGCAGAATTTCGTTTCCCAATGAATTAAAAAATGGTTTGATTGTTTTTGAAGCCAATGAAAGCATAATCAGCTCAACCTTTGCCGTTTACATGAATGACGCTATACCTCACTTCCAATCTATTAGGGCAAATCTTAACAACTTAGTGTAATTTTATTTAAATTGGTCTTGCTTTTGGAATTTATGAACGGTATTAAACACACTTTCACTCTATTAATATTTGCACTTGGCTTGTTTAGCAGTTGTGTGATGGAATCGTCTAAAAAGCAGCTTAAATTCAATAAAAACGAATATAAACTAGACTTAGAGGGGATTCTAAAGCGCGGGAAATTAGTTGTTTTAGCCGAAAATAGCTCCTCCTCCTATTTCATTTATCGCGAGAAGGAAATGGGGTTTGAATACGAAGTTTTAAAAGAATTTGCAAAAGAAATTGGTGTTGAACTTGAAATCCGCATCGTTGAAAACCTCGACAATGTAATGGAGCAATTGCAGGAAGGTGACGGAGACATTGTAGCCTGTAATTTCACAGTGACCAGCGAGCGGCAAAACAGTATCGATTTTTCAGTTCCACTTTTAACCATTCAACAAGTTTTAGTGCAACGCAAACCAAGCAAAGACCCAGGAAATATAAACACCCTTTTAACCGAGCCTTCACAGCTTGCGCGAAAAAAAGTAAATGTTTGGGGAAAATCGAGTTATTACGATCGATTAATTGCTCTTCAAGAGGAAATTGGCGACACTATTTTTGTGAAAGGTGAACCAGGCATGGTGAGTGCTGAAGAACTCATAGAACTAGTTTCAGAGGGTTTAATCGATTATACGGTAGTTGAAGAAAATGTAGCAAAAATCAATCAAAGGTTTTTTGAAAACTTGGATGTTAACTTGGCCTTATCTGCGAAACAAAAAATAGGTTTTGGTCTGCGAAAAAGCAGTCCTATTTTAAAAGCAAGATTAGATGATTGGATGTTAAAGTTTGTGGAGACGAATGTTTACAAATACATCTATCATAAATATTTTGAGTTAAGTCAAGTAAATGCGTTGAAAGCAGACGCTTTTAAGGGGTTAAAACCTGGTCAGATTTCCAAATTTGATGATTTTTTCAAAGCAGCTGGTGCCAAGAACGACATCAATTGGAGATGGTTGGCTTCTTTGGCTTATCAAGAAACGAGATTCAACCCAAATATTACCTCTTTCGGAGGAGCTTATTCAATGATGCAGTTTATGCCCGAGGTAGGTCCAAAGTATGGCGTTTTTCCAGATTCACCTCCAGAAAAACAGATTCATGGTGGAGCCAAAAAACTCAAGAAAGACTTCAACTCTTGGGAAAAAGATATTCCTAATGAATTACAGCGAATGAAATTTGCTTTGGCCTCCTACAATTGTGGAAAAGGACATGTATTAGACGCGCAACGTTTAGCTATTAAATATGGCAAAGACCCAAAAATGTGGGACGACAATGTTGAGGAGATGGTTTTAAAACTATCGCGTCAGGAATATTATGGTGACGAAGTCGTTCGAAACGGTTCCATGCGCGGGTCTATCACTTATAAATATGTTCGTGAAATTTACAGTAGATTTCTTCAATATAGCGTACAGTACAATTAAACCATGAAACCAACGCTTATTGCTATTTGTGGTCCTACCGCCAGTGGAAAAACAGCCTTATCAGTTACTTTAGCAAAACAGCTTGGTGCGTCTATAATTTCATCCGATTCCCGTCAGTTTTACAAGGAAATATCGATAGGAACAGCGAAGCCAACCCTGGAAGAAAGAGAAAATGTACCGCATTATTTTATAGATAGTCATTCATTAGAAACACCATTGAATGCGGCTAATTTTGCTGAGGAGGCCTTAGAACTGATTGAAAACAAATTGATCACCGATAAATACATCGTTTTAGTAGGCGGTTCCGGGTTGTTTATAGATGCCCTTTTAGACGGTTTTGACGATTTACCAACGGACGCGATCATTCAGCAAAAGTGGCAAAAAACCTTTGATGATTTTGGCATTAACCTTTTACAGGAACACCTTAAAAACATCGACATCTTAAGCTATAATTCTATTGACATTCAGAACCCACATCGAGTAATTCGAGCCATTGAGCTTTTTGAAATTACAGGTAAATCGGCAATGGAGTTGAGAAAAAAACAAAAACAAGAACGTCCATTTAATGCTATTCGCTTTGTTCTCAATCCTCCTAGAGAATTGCTCTACGAAAGAATTAACAGCCGAGTGCACGAAATGATTTCCCAAGGATTGATTGAAGAAGTTAAGCAAGTTGAGAAATGGAAGCATCTGCAAAGTCTAAATACCGTGGGATATAAGGAAATATTCGCCTTTTTAGAAAACGAAATAACCTTGGAAGAAGCGATACAACAAGTTCAACAAAACTCCAGAAGATATGCTAAAAGGCAATTAACTTGGTTCCGAAAAAACCCTGAAAACATCTGGATATCAGAATTAAACATACAAGAAAGACTAGAATTTATTTTAAAATATCTCTAACACGCCTTAGCTTTTCTATTTTTGGAATGATTATTGAAATTTCATCCAAAACAAGATTATGCACATTCAACTTCGAAATGTTATGCCTACCCCATTAAATGGGTTACAACATCAGTCTGATAGCATTTGGGGCAATCAAGTCGACTTAAAAAAAGG
>JAHKAT010000308.1 GCA_018825925.1 Bacteroidota bacterium
TATCTCTGAAGCTTCTTTTATGCTGATCATTCCGGATTTTTCTGGCTTGCTTAGAATTGATGCAATAATTTTGTCTGCTATTTCATTCGGGTTAGATCCGTTGTCAATTTTCCAGGTTGATTCTACCAATAACTTCCGGAGGTCTTTTTTTCCTTTCTGTTGAAGTAAATGATTTTTGACTACTACGTAATTTTCATCGTTACCAATTGTGTTGATAGCATCACCCAGGTTTTCAAATATTGAGTCAATCTCTAACGCTTTATTTTCCCGTAAAATCTGAGCTACTGAATATTCGTTGACCTCTTGCTCTGTCTTAAACAGATTAATTATTGCGACATGACAAGCTTTTTCAAATTCACCTTCAAAAACGTTTCGATCAATCGATATCAAATCCGGAACTAAATGTGGATGATTGATGGTGATTCCTATAATCTCAAGTTCAGGAGTATTCATAAGTCTACATACCTCGATGCTTGAACCGTAACTATTTGGAAATCTTTCTTTAAAAAACTTCTCAATGCTGAATAATAATCTTTGTAGGTTTTATTTTTACGTTTACAATAATCAACTAAGTCTTCTGTTTTTGATTCGATTTGCTGTTTAGTCCATTTTGATGTTATCCAATCAGGAAGATTCGAATTAAATTCTTCAAGATTTTTTAAAGGGTTATATATATTCTTTTCATTCTTAACATTCTTTACATTATTGTTTGTGTCCTTTGGTTGTCCTTTGGTTGTCCTTTGGTTGTCCTTTGGTTGTCCTTTTGCCTGTCCTTTGTAGCTTTCAATATTTTGGTAAACGTCGTATTCTAGTATGGTTACAATAGAAAAATGGGTGTCCTCTTTGATGTCCAGATTTCGCATGTTTTTTAATTTTAACATAATATTTCCTACTGTTGACGGTGGCATTCGGAGTTTCCTAGCCGCCACATGCCTTCCAAAAATGAACTGCCCTCGTTTCAAGCTGACAACGGTTTCCCCACGCCCTGTTTTTACCGGAACACTTTTGTCTTTATGGTTTGCTTTTATTAAACACCATAGCCAAACCTTAAGCCATTTCTCGTTCTGGAAAATATCAGACTCATCAAGGGACCGGGCAAGAAAAATACACCCTCTTGATAAGTCCATTTAATCCTTTGATTGTTTACTATCCCTTTTCCGTTTTAGCACTTCCCAGAGTCTTGATTTGCAAGCAGGACACATTTTTGGTTTGATTTTTGGCGATCTTGGCCACCATTTTTCACCACATCTCAAGCATTCTAATTTTTTCATAGTTCTATATTTTTGGAGGAAACGATGGGAGTCGAACCCATAAAGCCTAAGCCCACGGTTTAGCAAACCGCTCGAATACCATTATCGCACGTTTCCTATTATTTGGAGGAAGATAGAGGAGTCGAACCCCGTGCCTTAACACCCCTGGTTTTCAAGACCAGTTGCCAGCCAACCTAGCGGTATCTTCCTGGTGGGGAAAGAAGGACTCGAACCTACGAAGCCGAAGCAGATGGTTTACAGCCACCCGTAATTGCCGCTATACGATTTCCCCGTTTATAAACTACTTATAATAAGTAAGTTACACCACATAATTACCCCTGTCAACAAAAATTAACGGCTAAAAAGATAATTGATCAACCCCATTGATCAGCCATTGCGTCGGCGATTCCTTCAAACATTGTTGACCTAGCTTTAGATCTTTCTTTAGGGGAAAGCATATGATACCAATTGGAACCATTTAAGGTGCCTCGTTTTGGGTGCCTGTATTTCATTTCAATAGGAATTTTAACAAAGTTTGTTTTTTTCAATAAAGGAAGACCTCTAAGCCACAAGCATGTTTTTTTCATGGCTAACTGTCCAAATAGATTAGGAGAAACAATCTGGCTATAATCAGGCAAACCGCAATAATAATGCGGTATTGGATTTTCAATGCAAACTTTTTTAATTTTTGACCCCCATAGTTTCATAAAGAACACCCGGGCGCTATCCATTTTAATCCATCTGCAAAAATCTTTATGAAGATGCTGTACCCCTACATTTGACAAATAAGTACAAGGAGGATGA
>JAHKAT010000309.1 GCA_018825925.1 Bacteroidota bacterium
TAATGGTTTTGGATCACACGACGAAAGAGAAAACACCTTGAACCAGTTATTGACAGAAATGGATGGTTTTGGCACCAACTCTGGTGTTATCATTTTGGCAGCAACCAATAGAGCGGATGTTCTGGATAGCGCTTTGATGCGTGCCGGGCGTTTTGACCGTCAAATTTATGTCGATATGCCTGATTTAAATGAGCGAAGAGAAATTTTCAAAGTGCATTTAAAACCATTGAAATTGGAAGTCAACATGGATGTAGAGTTTCTTGCTAAACAAACACCCGGATTTTCCGGTGCTGATATCGCCAACTTATGTAATGAAGCAGCGTTGATTGCTGCACGTAAGTCGAAAAAAGCTGTTGAAAAACAAGATTTCTTAGATGCTGTTGATCGTATCATTGGTGGTTTAGAAAAGAAAAACAAAATCATAACTGTTGACGAAAAACGTGCCATTGCCTTCCATGAAGCTGGACATGCCACTACAAGTTGGTTGTTAGAACACGCTCATCCTTTGGTAAAAGTTACGATTGTACCGAGAGGCAGATCATTAGGTGCCGCATGGTATTTGCCTGAAGAAAGAAGTATTACCACTACCGAACAAATTTTAGATGAGATGTGTTCAGCTTTGGGTGGACGTGCAGCTGAAGAAATCATTTTCGGGAAAATTAGTACGGGCGCTTTGAGTGATTTGGAAAAAGTAACCAAACAAGCTTATGCCATGGTTGCCATTTATGGACTGAACGCCAAGTTGGGTAATGTTTCCTATTACGATAGTCAAGGTCAAAATGGCTTTACTAAACCGTACTCTGAAGTTACAGCGCGCATTATTGATGAGGAAGTTTCAAAAATGATTGAAGAACAATACGTTCGAGCAAAGCAAATTCTTTCTGAAAATAAAGATAAATTGACGACACTTGCTGAAAAGTTATTGACCTCAGAAGTTATCTTCAAAGAAGATTTAGAAATTATTTTTGGTGTTCGCCCTTGGGCAAAACCAGAGGAAGTCCCGAATGAATTGAGTTCTACAAAAGAAGCTTTACCTGCAGCAGAAGAAACTGTTGCAATTGAAACTTCAGAAGAAGAAAAAGACAAGGAGGATAATAACTCCGACAATCAGAAAGTGAATCATTAAATCGAAAGCGATTTGATTAATTTATTTAAGTCATCGTTTCAATCGAAACGGTGACTTTTTTTATTCCCCGATCGACCGATAAAACCATTGATTTTTGACTTAATTTAATCTATGAAAACGCAAGCGCTAAAATCCCTCTATTTTGAATTTTAAGTTTTGCCTTTATCCCGAAACAATATAAAGCCAATTACGGCCTTATTAAGTCAATAAAATTTATGACAAATTAATTGATCTGAAAGTTTTGCCACTGACATCATTCGTTCTTCTTTAATAAATTTACTTATCTTCGAGCCAAATTCTAGGGGTTGATTTTAAAGAAATTTTGGGGGAAAATAAAAGCCAAGTATCATCACTTTCAATTGAAACTTTCACCAGAATCTGGTTGGGTTTCTGTGTATGAAAGCACCGATTTATTTGCAGCTAAAATTCGAAAAATGCGATTGGAGGATGAGGGGATTCACGTTCAATTGTTTAATCAAATTGATTCTTCTTACAACAATTTTGGATTCGTAAAACTAGAAGTTCCTCGTGAGTTTGAGGAAAAAGCAAAACAAATTTAGAAACGCTTCAATGAATAATTTTGTAACACGAATACTAACAGGAAGTGTTTTTGTAGTAGCCGTAATAGCTTGTTTGTGGTACGGAACCATTCCTACCTTTATTTTATTTTCCTTGTTCACCGTTACCGGTTTAATAGAGTTTTATAAACTTTTTAATCAACATGAGTCGATAAAAGTTAGCTGGAAGGTTGCCTCGTTCATAGGTTTACTTGGCTTCGGTATTTTATCTTCCACATTTTTAGATTGGACGCCAAGAATCTTACTTTTCCTTCTAATTCCAGTGCTTTTCATCAATATGCTTTTTGAGCTTTGGAAAAATGAAATGCAGCCTATTTACAACATTGCAGTACAGATGTTGGGATTTATCTATATCGTTATTCCTTTTTATTTAATGGTGATGTTGAACCAACAAAGCAGCCACGATATGCCTCGAGCAATTGGCATGTTTTTATTGATTTGGACAAATGATTCTTTTGCCTTTTTGACGGGAAAGTTCTTTGGTAAAACAAAATTGTTCGAACGAATATCCCCTAAAAAAACATGGGAAGGTACCATTGGAGGTGGATTATTGACTATTCTCGTTGCAGCGCTGCTTGCTTTTTTCTATAACGATAAACAAGATTTGATTTTTTGGATTGTTGCGGCTATCATAGTAGTTCCCTGTAGTGTATTAGGAGATTTGTTAGAGTCTATGTTCAAAAGAAACCTGAATTTAAAGGATAGCGGAACGATTTTACCAGGGCATGGTGGCATACTAGATCGCTTTGATGCAGCACTTTTTACTGTACCATTTTATTTTTGTTGGTCACTTTTCTACTCCTATTACAGCGGCGACTTCTTTATTTTTGAATAAAAATTGTGAAATGTACAATAATGGTCTTATTATTGTGTTCTACTTATTCAACAAGTAAATAAAAAATATGAAAAAAATAGCATTAGCGTGTGTATTCGCTTTCGGAATCGGAATGATTTCAAATACAGCAATGGCTTCTGACAACAGCGTTAAAACTGAAGTTTCAAAAGACAAAAAAGACAAAAAGAAAAGAAAATCTAAAAAAGAAGGAACTACTTGCACAACAAGTGGTGAGAAAAAATCTTGTTGCTCTAAAGGGGAACAAAAATAATTTTCTTCAGAAAAAACGAAAGCACTCCAATTGGGGTGCTTTTTTTGTTCTATAAACTTCTAAAACGACGAAGGAAAAAACACTTATACTTCAACTTTGATTTGAACTGGGCAATGATCTGAACCATGAACATCTACTAGAATGTCAGCTTCAACCACTTTCGGGATGAACGACTCTGAAACTAAAAAATAATCAATCCGCCAACCCACGTTTTTCTCACGTGCTCCGCCTCGATAACTCCACCACGAATACTTCTCAGTTTGTGGGTGAAAATGGCGAAATGAATCAACCAATCCTTTTGATGTAAAGGCATCCATACCATCAATTTCTTCTTGCATGTACCCAGCCGATTTATTATAATTTGGTTTTGGTCGCGCCAAATCAACATCTTTATGTGCCACATTAAAATCACCACAGACTACAACCGGTTTTTTAGTTTCTAATTTTTTTAAATACGAAAGAAAATCTGCATCCCATTTCTGGCGATAATCCAAACGCAGCAATTCACTTCCCGAGTTAGGGACATAAACAGTTATTAAATAAAAAGCCTCAAATTCAGCACATATGACTCTGCCTTCTTGGTCGTGCTCCTCAATGCCCATATCCTTAGTCACAGTAATCGGCTCAATTTTCGATAGTATTGCCGTTCCCGAATAACCTTTACGGCTATCTGATTCATTGGCAAAAATGTGATATTCCGAAAAATCTTTTAAAGCTTCCTTTACCTGCTCCTCTGTTGCTTTGGTTTCTTGCAAGCAAATCACATCTGCATTAACTTTTTTCATATCGCTTACGAAATCTTTCTTCGTTATAGCTCGAATTCCATTGACATTAAAGGATATTAACTTCATAGTGCAAGTTTAACCAATAATAGGCAAATACGTATTTGGTGCGATTAGATAATTTTCTAGATTGATACTATCAGTTGGTCGATTAACTTTGTACCATGAATAATTCGTCTTCACAAATTGACGGTCAAACCTTATACGATTTAGAGTTTGAAACCATACGGGAATGGCTATTAAAACACGCCATTGGTGCTTCGGCACAATATAAAATAGAACAATTACAGCCGTCCACTGATTTCAATTTGATTAATCAAGAATTATCCACAGTTCAAGAATATGTTTCAATTCGGATTGAGGGAGAAACGATACCTACTTTAGATTTTGAAGAATTATTGGCAGAAATAAAAGTTCTTCCTATTCGTAACGCGATGCTAACGCAAGAGGGATTCATCCGAATTTCTCGAGCCAGCTATTTAATTAATGCACTCATTTTATTCTTCAATAAGCGTGGTGTCGGTTACTACGTAGGTGTTTTCGTCATCCCAGACCATCGGCTCGCTATGTTCGAAGTACGGTTGGGTGATCTGCAGGGCATGCTGACAGTCTTCGTCGAGTGTCATCAGCACGGGATGGGCTTCGCGCAGAAATAGGCGTCCGCCTGGCTTGAGTAGGGCCGCGACATTGCGCGCCCAGTCATCAACCTGCGGCAGCCAGTTCAGTGCGCCAATGCCGGTGTATACCAGGTCAAA
>JAHKAT010000310.1 GCA_018825925.1 Bacteroidota bacterium
AATTCATCCTCATTAAACCCACGTTGTTGCAACAATCCTCCAAAGCGGTATAATTCATTCTGATACAAAGGATTTGCGTCCAAAAACCAAGATTGATTCCCAATCCTGATCACATTTCTTTTTGAAATAGGGAAAAAGTAACTAAACTCTAATTTACCCGAATATTGTGTGCTCCGCAGTGCATTGGTGCTATCAAACGATTGACTCGTTCTAGCCCCTACAGAACCAGTCATATCCACTGAAATTCCCGTGCTCGGATTCGGCAAATAATCCAAACGATTAAATTTAAAGCCAAGACCATAATTGTTCGATGATACATTTGCAAGGTTCGTGTAAGTTGTACTATTTTGTCCGGCTTTTAACACCGAAGAATTACTTCTTTGGTAATAGAAAAACACTTTACTTCCACCACCAAGTTGATACTCAATGGCCACGCGACTATGAACATCTAAAAACGAAGAATCTCTTTTATAGAGTTGAAAACTACCATCCAGGCCAAATGGAGTTCTAAATAAAAAAGGAAGATTAAGATTTGTTTTGAGCTGTTGTGTTTGACCTTGTATATTTCTCCAATTTAAATCAAATAACTCCCCTTTTTTAAACACGTTCCATAATTTTAGAGCAATATCACCCGCAAAGGCATATCCAGAAGGCAGCTTTGGCTGAAGTCCTACAAATCCATTCAAGGAACTAACAGGCTTTGATTTCAGATACAAATACAACTCCACACCTTCTTGAGTAAATAGTAATTCATGCACTTTTGTTTCTTCCAAAAAAGCAACCTGTCTTATTTTTTCAGAAATTTTAAGCACCCGCTCTTCGTTATAAATTTCACCTTTTTTAATTTGCAACAAACTGGAAACAAAAGATTCGGACACAGAAGTATCACCTTTGATGTTTATCTTTAACCACTTAACAGTTACCCCTTTATCTACTAACAAGCGGGCATATCCAACTGTCTGGCGAATAGAGTCCATTTTTAACTCAATTTTAGCGAACGGAAAACCTTCGTTGAGATATTTATCTTGCCAAACGGTCATCAAACGATTCAATTCTGCTGGACGAAAGCTTGGCCGAAAAAGTAAACGTTCAGAAGAAAAACCACCTTTCATTAAAAAGCTTTTATCTTCATCAGAAACAGTCAAAAGCACATTGTCAAACTTCTCGTTCACCGAAAAATAAACCTTCCATGGAGTATATGCGGTTTGCACAGAGTCAATATTTGCCAGTAAAAAACCGTTTTTACGCGCCGAGCTCTGCAAGCTTTTCAGGTAAACTTGTGCTTCACTGGAATCTGAAAATGAAGTTTTTAGGTTTTTCTTAAACTTTTTGTACTCATTATCCGTAAATACTATACTGACTTCTTTTTGCCCGAAGCAATTGAGTATGGTGCAGAATAAGAATAAAGTAAAACAACGAGTCATTTATTAGGAACGCATAAAATGATTGAAAATTAGGACAAAGGAATATTTTAGACAATAAATGTATGAATTTTGCGTATTAAATAATAACTTTGACTATTCCGCTAAATTAAAATGAATAAAAAAGAGAAAATATGAGAAAAGTAGCAGCATGGATGATTTTAGGTTTATTATTAACTTCAGGTTTGATGGCATGCGGGTCTGCTCACGGTGGAAATTGTGACGCATACAGCAGTGTAGATTCAAAGAACAACTCTGACTTAGCGTCGAAGTAAGATATTCTATTCTATCATAAAAAAAGGAACATACATTGTTCCTTTTTTTATGCGATATCATTTAATTTCAAAATCACTTTTCCGATATATCTCTCGTTTCTTTCCTGAAAAACACCTTATAAGTTTCAGGAAACTTAGGCACTAACACCCAATTAGAAATATCGTAAAAGTCTTCACAATCCGTGCATTCATTGATGGTTACCAAATATTCAACCCTTGCTTTAGCTTTGTCAATCGTTACTTTTTTAACAACTTGAGAATGGCAGTTTTTCACAAACGGTTGACACATCAAAACGTATTCGTTAAAATCAATTTTACTATACGTATAACCTCCGTCAAAACTCACTCTGTAAGGGTCATTTTCGGGGTTAGCGCTTCTAATTACTTGGTTGTATCCAACGCTATATTCGCGAACGATGGCATCAGCAACGATATCACCTGCAACTTCATCTTTAGGGATTTTACACTTCTTTTTACAGGATGTAAACCCAAGTACTAGTAAAATAAATAAAAATCCAAATCGGCTTATAAATTGCATCATGGTAATCACGTTTGTTTTCAAAAATAAAGGATTTACCCTCAATATAAAATTATTTTTTTCGAAGCTGGAAGTTTTGTCCCAAATAAACTCTTCGAACCTGTTCGTCAGCTGCCAAATCTTCCGCTGTGCCTGATTTCAAGATACTTCCTTCAAAAAGTAAATACGCACGATCGGTAATCGAAAGTGTTTCTTGTACATTGTGGTCAGTAATTAAGATGCCAATATTTTTTTTACGTAAGTCGTTAATAATGCTTTGAATATCTTCAACGGCTATTGGATCTACGCCGGCAAATGGCTCATCGAGGAGTAAAAACTTTGGATTAGTGGCCAAAGCTCTCGCAATTTCAGTTCGTCTTTTTTCCCCTCCAGAAAGTCGATTCCCTAATGTTTTTCTAACGTGCGTTAAACTAAATTCATCCAACAATTCTTCAAGTCTGATTTTTCGTTCATTCAATGGCATATCAGTCATTTCTAGAATCGCTAGTATATTGTCTTCTACGCTCAACTTTCTAAAAACTGATACCTCCTGTGGCAGATATCCAATGCCTAATTGTGACCGTTTATACATGGCTAGATCTGTAATTCGTCGATCATCCAAATACACTTCACCTTCGTCAGGGCTAACCAAGCCGACAATCATATAGAAGGAAGTCGTTTTTCCAGCACCATTCGGCCCTAGTAAACCAACAATCTCTCCCTGATTCACCTCTACCGTCACTCCTTTTACTACTTGGCGACTTTTATAGGCCTTTTTTATCAAATTGGTATGCAACTTCACTTTGAGATAATTAAAGGTTGATAGCGAATCTTACGCGAACTCCTAGGGGATTCATTCCTGGATCCAAATGTGTTAAACGCCAAACTAAATCCACTCTAAATACTTTGAAGATATTTTCTATACCTACGTTCGCTTCTAAATAGGGTGTGTTTTTAAAATTACGAGTAAAAGAAGGAATTACAATGTCGGAGGATTGATTTTTTGAGATTCGACCGATGGTCCCTCTACCTCCAGAAACAGCTCTCCATTTTAATTTTTTAATGAGCGGAATTCTGTCCAGAATAAATCCATCCCAATGTTGCTCTACATAACCAGTTACATATTCGTCTGAAATAAACTCATAAAAACCCAGTTTATTGAAACTATTCGTAATCAAATAATAACTTTGATTTCCTTCGTGAATCTTTAAAAAAGGATAAGCTACATTTCCAAAATATTTACCCGCATTTGCACCGTACAAAATATGTCCAAAAATTCCCGTGGTCGTATTGTGATCCATAAAAACATCCAGTCGTTGGTATTGATATTGACTACCAGCCACTCCTTTTACTCCAAAAGTTGCTTGAACTTTAAAGATAGGGAAGCGTGATTTGATACTGACTCTATCAAAAGCTCCCGTTAAAAATTCTTCCCCTTTTGCCCAGCGAAAACCTGTTGTTACTTCGAAGGTACGAAGCGAGCCAACGGTGTCCATCGTCTGACCTTCTGCACCTCTTTTCACAAAGTTAGCTCGACCCAAGGCAGAAATTTCACGGAGTTCTGCACCCGTTGAAAAAATCAAATCCTTCTTTACATCCTTTTCAATTTTGGCTCCAACTTTATAGACAAATGAAAGCTTATCTAAGGGTCCTGTTCTTAAGACGGTACCAAAAGTACTTCCCACAGCAGTACCGCCAGTTGGTTGCCCCAATTGATCGATATCGTTGTTGTAATAAAGTGACAATAAAGCTCTTTTGTGTTGAGAAAGGTGCAGACGAATCAACCCATTGTATTTGAATCGATTATCTAATATACCATAGGCCACTCTTCCTCCTAGTTCAATTCTTTTGGAAAAACTATTGGAAGTACGCAAAGCCAATGCACCTCTGAATTTTTCAATAGGATTGGTGCTAAATAAACTAAAAACACTTCCTATTTCAATTTTTCCAATGGGATAATAACCTGTGGTCAACAAATAAGTTACGTTTTTCAAACGATTAAAATATGGATTGTTGTTCAATGAATCCACCATTTCTTCAATCTTCAATTCTTTTTCAGTCAGTGTCCTATGCCTATTTTCCGCCCACCATTCTTCATTCCTGGCACCTGCACCAATTTGTGTAATCACGGGTTCGTCGGTTCTATAAAACTCAACCGGTCGTTCTTTATTGATTACAAAATTTTTCCTCGACGAATATTTCCGTCCATACAAACCATAAAGCTTCGAATTTTCAGTTACATTGATGTCTGCAATAGTTCTTTCTTCGGTCAACATCCAAACTTCAGGTTGAACCATATCAAATTTATGTTCAAAGTACATGTCTTGAATAAAATTGATGTTGGCATCGGGAGCAATATTGGCTTTAAACAGCTTGATGGCATAAGTCGTGTCGTGAATCCACATTTCTCCAACAAATGTCAAATCTCCTGTACGTTTCGGTAAAAACCGAAGTTTGAAACACCATTGATTATCAATAAAAGTGGAGTCTTCAAGATAAAATTTATAAAAACTTCGAGCGATAGTGGCTGTTGGAGAAATAAAAGCCTTGCCAAACATTTGAATATAATTATCATATACATTGATATCCAAATACATATCACCTAAAAACTGATTAAAAGACAAATCTTCAGTCCCCGAAACTTGATATCCTTTGGAAACCTCCACTTTCCGTTTTGGATCCTTTTTAAAGTAAAAATCAGAAATAGACTCCGATAATAAAACAGGTAAAAAAGTTTTTTGACCATCCGAAGAATCCAAATAGTCCAACACAAAATCCAAGGGCTTTAGCACCTTTCTTTCTGAAAATTTATCTCCAATATTGTTTAAGTCCAATTGAAGCTTATTATACAACTCATACTCAAAAGCATCTAATTTTTCTCTGTCATTAATTCGCTTATTGGCGACCATTTTTTTGTGCAGAATTGTAGATGGAAACTCATCAGGAGGTCGAACTACCATTTCCTGAATATCCGTTACAAGTAGGCTCAATTTAACATCAATGGTTTGTGTGACATCCAAAGACACTTTTAAGGTTTGACGTTTGTACCCCGAGGAAAAGAAAACTAGAGAATCCGTAGCATAATAGGTTTCTAAATAATACCGTCCAGAATCATCCGTCAAAGCACCAATTTTGGCGTTTTGGAATTGGACTTTTACGAAGGGCAATAATTCTCCTGAAGCAGCGTCAGTGACTTTTCCGGATACAATTGTTTTTTGGCCAAAAAGTGAAAATTGAATAAAAACAAGAAAAGCGGTGATTAATAATCGGATCATTTAGTTTAAAATATTATTCAGAAATCGATGTTTTTTTTTCAGCTCGTTTAGCAACGAATATACCGATTTCATATAAAAGGGTTATGGGAATAGCAACGATTACTTGAGAGATTAAATCTGGGGGAGTAATCACGGCTGCGAGTATCAAAACACCCACAATTGCGTGTTTTCTGTATTTCTTCAAAAATTCACTATTAATAATGCCCAATTTGGTCAACAAATAACTGACCACAGGAAGTAAAAAAAGAAGTCCTGAATAAAAAACAGTGGACAACACCATTGACATATACGAGTTTACTGTGAAGATATTCTCGATGGATTCACTGATTTTAAAATTTCCAAAGAATTGGATACAAAGTGGGGCTACTATATAATAACCGAAAGCGATTCCTAAAAAGAATAAAATGCTCACATAAAATATGATACCACGAGCGGCGGATTTTTCATTTTGTTTTAGACCTGGCTTCACAAACGACCAAATTTGATGAAACAAAAAAGGAAAGGACAGTACAATTCCACCCATAACACTCATCATCAAAGCGTATGAAAATTGCCCGGAAACTTCCGTACTTTGCATTTTGATGTCAATTTTGTCGACACAAACACCAAACCATTCACACATTTTTCGAAAAGTCCAAAAATCAGTAGAGTTCATTCTTAAGAACAAATTATCCATGATCCAAGATTGATTCCACCACAATACAGTTGCCAAAATAACGATAGCAATAGCACATCGAACTAAGCGCCAACGCAACTCTTCGAGGTGATCCAGAAAGGACATTTGTTTTTCTTCTTCCATCTCGGCACAAAAATAAACAAAGGAATTGACCTTTGAGACGTGAAATCACTATTCAATCAACAAATAAAAATGAATGAAATATGATTTTTATTTAAAACATTCTTTCAGAAAAACGTATATTCGTAATAGAGGTAAATGCCTTGTCTCACTTAAATTTAAATCTTGAACGCCAATGGCGAACGATAATCTTAAGGCTGCTTTAAGGAAGTTTTTTGGTTTCGATAACTTCAAGGGGAGTCAGGAAAGTATAATTACAAATGTCTTAAACCGCAACAACACCTTTGTAATCATGCCAACTGGCGGAGGAAAATCCCTTTGTTATCAACTTCCAGCGCTAATTTCAGAAGGTACAGCTATAATTGTATCTCCCTTAATTGCATTGATGAAAAATCAAGTTGACGCAATTCGTGGAGTGAGCGAAGAGGAGTCTATTGCCCATGTTTTAAATTCGTCACTTTCTAAAACAGAAATTAATCGAGTTAAGAAAGACATCGTTGATGGGAAGACGAAGCTACTTTATGTGGCTCCTGAATCGCTGACAAAACAAGAAAACATTGATTTTTTTACAGGTGTCAATATTTCCTTTTTTGCAATTGACGAGGCACATTGTATTTCAGAATGGGGACATGATTTTAGACCAGAATATCGTCGTTTACGAGAAATATTTGAACGAATTTCAAATGTGCCCATTATTGCTTTGACGGCCACTGCCACTCCTAAGGTGCAATACGATATTCAGAAAAACTTGAACATGATGGATGCCAAGGTATTCAAATCAAGTTTTAATCGCGACAATTTATACTACGATATTCGGCCAAAAAAAGAAATAGAAAAAGACATCATCCGCTATATCCGTTCGATGAATGGAGCAAGCGGAATTATTTATTGTCTTAGTCGAAAAAAAGTTGAAGAAATTGCCGAATTATTGCAAGTAAATGGCATCAATGCTCTTCCTTATCACGCCGGTTTAGATGCGAATACAAGGGCTAGGCATCAAGACATGTTTTTGATGGAAGAGGCCGAAGTCATTGTCGCTACCATTGCCTTTGGTATGGGTATCGACAAGCCAGATGTGCGTTTTGTTATACATCACGACATTCCAAAGTCTATTGAAAGTTATTATCAAGAAACGGGAAGAGCAGGTAGAGATGGTGGTGTTGGAGAGTGCATTGCTTTTTACAGTTACAAGGACATAGAGAAACTTGAAAAATTCTTGCACGGGAAGCCTTTGGCCGAACTTGAAATAGGGAGGCAATTGCTTTACGAAATTGTTTCCTACGCAGAGACCAGTGTTTGTCGTCGTAAGTTTATTCTTCATTATTTTGGTGAAGAATTCAATGAAAAAGGCTGTAACAAAGGCTGTGATAACTGTAAATTTCCAAAAGAAAAAATTGAAGGAAGAGAATTTGTCTTTGCTCTATTGCGAAGTATTGAAGAACTTCAAGAAATGCAAAAAGCCAAACACCTGTGCGCTTTTTTAGCGGGCAACGTGACCAGCGATATCAAAACCTATAAGCACAACTTGATGCCCAACTTTGGCTGTGGAAAAGAAAAGGACGAGATTTTTTGGAATGCTGTAATTCGACAAGTTTATGTGGCGGGATTAGTGACCAAAGACATTGAAAGCTATGGTGTCATCAAACTTTCTGAAACGGGTCGCGCATTTTTAAAAAACCCGACTACTTTCTCCTTAATTAGAGAAAACAACTATAATGTTGAGGATGACGAAGAAATTATCACCAACAAAGGTGGAGCTTTTGATGATGTTTTATATGGACAATTAGTTGAATTACGTAAAAAACTCTCCCAAAAAAACAAAGTTCCTCCTTTTGTAATTTTTCAAGAGCCCTCCCTAAAGGACATGTGTTTTCAGTATCCTATCACCATGGATGAAATGACCAATATTCAAGGAGTTGGACATGGAAAAGCTTTGAGATACGGTCAGCCTTTTCTTGAATTAATTAATCATTATGTTGAGTCAAATGAAATTGAACGACCGCAAGATTTAGTCGTGAAATCACTCGTCAATAAATCTGGGTTAAAAGTTAAGTTGATTCAAAATATAGACAAAAAGCTTCCTTTAGAAGACATCGGCCGATCACAAGGAAAAACATTGGATGAAGTGATTGAAGAGATAGAGGCAATTGTTTCTTCTGGAACTAGAGTTAATATTGATTATTATATCGATGATATTTTAGATACCGACAATCAAGAAGAAATATTTGAATACTTTATTGAAGCAGAAACAGATGATTTAACGACCGCTTATAAAGAATTCGATGGTGATTACTCAGAGGAAGAATTGCGTTTAATGCGCATTAAATTCATGAGCGAATACGCTAATTAGAGTCGCCTCCAGATCATTCCATCATAAGGATTAGCACCCATCTTGGTCACCCAATGCATGTCCTTTTTTGTTTGACGTTGAAGATATACAGGATATTCTATGCCTTCTAGCTGTATTAAAATAGAATCTTTAGAAATTGAACTATAAGTTCCAGCTACATTTACTTTGTAGAGGCTATCCATTTTTTCATACTGAAAATTCAGAATTATATTTCCAGATTTTTCAGCAGTGCCACCGCTCAATTCTAATTTTCCATTCAGTGGCTTAAAACGATGTGACATTCCATCAGGATCTATTTGGTAATAGTCCTCTAGTTGCCATTTACCCTGTAGCCATTTCGTTCGCATATTCGATTTGCGACAGCCGAGTATAAGCACAAGACTACAAATCATGATAAACCAATATCTGGCGATCATCTTTTAATAATTTAATTAATAATTCTTGAAAAATACTTTCTACTTTTTTGTTCAAATCATTCTCCTTCAATCTTTTTTCGATCTTTTTTGGGATTCTTTCTAGTAACCTTATTCGATCTGAATCCGACCAAGAACCATTTTCAATAAAAACTTTTGTCTTAGAAGGATTTCGCTCAACGGACAGGATTTTTGGTTTTCCTGTATGTATCCAAACGGTGTCTTTGTTTTGAAAAATCTGCAATTGGTTTTCCGACAAATCAAAGCCGATTTTAGACTTGGTTTTAACAATCAAAGTAAGTCTTCTTTTAATCTCTGAATTTGAAATTACATTTTTAAAATCTCGTGTATTCTGCAGTTTAAAAGAATTTCCTGAGTATTTTTCCGTTTTTGATTTATAATATTCCACGGAATCTAAAACAAATTCGTCTTCCATTCCAATGACTGCTAATTCGGCGATTTCTCTGATTTTAGTCACTTGAATAGGCGTTTCTTCAATCAAGAATTTATTGGCACTATCCGCTTTGCAACTACGATACATCCAAATGCCAAAAAAAATAAGAACCCCTAAAATAGCATAGCGCACTGCTTTAGGCATCCGCCTATAAAATCGATTTTTGCGCATAAACGTCTATTTTAGTGAAACCCAGATCTTGATAAAACTTTTCTATAAAAAGCACTGTGTTTTTGTGTGCATCTTCATACAAACCAGTTCGTGCTAGATTTTTCCGAATATTATCCTCGCCTTGGCGCAGTATTTTGTTCTTTTCTTCTTGAGTAAAACTACTTCTAAACCCCGTAACTTCTGACATTTCTGTTGATACCGACTCAGGAATCATTTCAAAACTCATAAGTTCTATAGAAGGAATTCCAATTTTTATATACCCTTTTTCCAGTTCTACTTCTGAAATATCCAATTTTCTTAAATCAACACCAGCTTTTGCTTTTGCTTGGCAAGAAATGAGGATTTTACGATCGCCAATTTTAAACCACTCCCCCTTATCATTGAGTTGCAACACTTTACTTAAGGTATATTCTGAAGTAGACAGTTGTCCTAACTCTTTGATTTTATACACAGCAGTTTCTACGGCTTTATCAGATTTACAAGCTGCTAGTTGCATTCCAAGAATCAGAATCCAAAAAAAATATTTTTTCATTTTGTTGCTACTGTTACAAACACCTCTACTCCCGTAATCATGGCCGTTTCATCGATATCAAATTTTGGATGATGTACTCCGTGCACAATGCCTTTTAACTCATTGCGAACTCCCAATCTAAAAAAGGTCGCCGGCACTTGGTGGGTATAATAGGAGAAATCTTCCGCTGTCAAACGAATAGGCAGATTTTCCAACCTTTCATCACCCAATTGAGTTCTTGCCTTGTTTTGAATTTCTTCAGTCAGATCTTCGTTGTTGACCAGAAAAGGATACCCTCTAACTATTTCAAAATCAATAATTGTCCCTGAATTTACTGCCAATGATTCAGAAAAGCCCTGCATCATGGTGATTGCTCTTTCTCTCCATTCTTCATTCATCGTGCGAAAAGTCCCTTTAATGACAGCAATATCAGGCAAGACATTAGTCGCCCCTTTAGCCTCAAAAATTCCAAAAGAAAGTACCATTGGGATTTTGGGATCACATTTTCTATGGATCAATAAAGGTAAGTTTCGCACCAAATCGGCGCCAGTTTGAATAACATCGGTGCAGGCATGAGGCATTGCAGCGTGTCCGCCTTTACCATGAATCGTTAAATGAACTTCATCACAGGAAGCCATATATAGACCTTTTTTAAATCCAACTTTACCGGCTTCCATTTCCGGGTAAACATGCAAGGCTATTATTTTCTCTATATTCCACTTTTGAAACAAGCCCTCCTTTATTAAAATAGACGCGCCACCGGGTGCTTTTTCCTCCCCTGGTTGAAAAACAAACAAAACCGGTTGTATTAATTTTTCTTCAATTTTTTTCAAAACACGCGCTGTTCCAAGTAAAACGGCAGTATGAACATCGTGGCCACATGCATGCATCACCCCATCCACCGTTGATTTATACTCGGTTTCATTTTGCTCGTGAATTGGCAGAGCATCCATATCTGCTCGAATCGCCAAATAAGGCAATTCCTTATTGGGACCAGTAAGCCACGCAATCACGCCAGTTCCACCGAAGTTTTTCTCAAAGGAAATTCCAATTTCAGTTAGTTCCGAGCAAACAAAATCCATGGTTTTAAACTCCTCAAACGATAGTTCGGGATTTTTATGTAAATGCCTTCTACAACGCTGCATTTCTCCAAAAACATCGGCGGCAAGCTTTGCTATTTCTTCTTTTTTATGCACGTTCATTGTTCCAAGCGGTGTAACCAGAAGTAATTAATTTGAAAGAAATAATAACCATTATGATTCCAAAAACAAACCGAACCAAACCTGGCGACATTTTCAAGGACAATTTACTGCCAAAATAGCCTCCAACAACGAAGGCGATTGCGATCACAATACCGAAATTCCAATTGATGCTGCCAGCCTTATAATAATTGTACACCGCCATAAAACCAACCGGAAGAAGTAAAATAAACAAACTTGTACCTTGTGCCGCGTGTTGTGGCATACTAAGAAAATAGATAAGAGCAGGCACTATAATTATACCACCACCAACACCGACAAAACCACTCAGAAGACCTGATGCAACGCCAATAATTACTAGTAAGACAAAAGTTTGTAAACTCATATTATATATCGTTTGAAAAAGAAATAAAAAGACTAGGTTTTGAGTTAATCGAACCATTTTCAATGCCCCAACCTAAATCTGCCTTTACAAAGTAACCAAAAATTTTACTTCGAGCACCAAAACCCAAAGCTGCAATGAAGGGCTCACGTGTTTTATTTAATAATATTTGCGCAGGCTTATTCTCGATTATTTGGGTATTAAAAAAGTTTTTATCGGAAAAAGGCTGAGGCCCCGTCCAAGCTGTACCCAAATCAAAGAACCCTGTAATTTGAAAGGTTCTCAACAATTCGTTTCTAACCGTGTGTTTTGAAAGCAGAACGATCAAAGGAATTCGCAATTCTGAATTAAAAATCCCAAAACGACTTCCATTGCGAATGTTCTGAGAAAAACCTCGCATAGG
>JAHKAT010000311.1 GCA_018825925.1 Bacteroidota bacterium
CGCTGAGTCCTTGTCAGGTTGAAACCCATCCAAAGAAGAAAATAAGCTACTATCGTAGTAAGGGACAGCTGGATGGAAAACAACTCTTTTACAACACCTTACCTTTATAAGTCCCTTTTTATAGTCTTTTCGAAATAGCTTCTTTAAAATCTTTAAGACTCTCATAATTATTTGGAGAATCGTCTATTTGTTGGTACAAGAAAGAATGATTGGATTGAGGATAAATGACAACCGTTTCTCCAAAACGCAAGTCGAATAATTTCATATTTACCAACAATGTAGATTGTCCATCCGGGCTTGATGTGAAAACCCAATCAATTTCATCGTTTCGCACTAAAAAATAGCCTTGAGCCACTAGATAAGGGTAATTTCTCGATTCAACTAGCGAATTTTCCCCAGCGTTGCGATCACCCGTCGAAACAATTAAGGTCATTTTAAAATTGATTTCGTCGCTTTTCGGGTTAACATACTCCCCTATTTTAACTCCTTTAAACACCCTTTTCCCTTTTTCTATTGTAAAAGGTACGCTCGAAACCGCATAATCATACAAAGCAACTGGAAAGGGTGTTTTATTAATAGGATAACTATTGAAAATCTTAGCATATTGATTATAGTTTTCAATATCTTCTTTAAACATGGTTTTATCCCATTTCGTAGAATCTAGGTGGTCGGTTGCTTTTTTCTTTAGATTCGCTTCATTCCAGACAATAGGTGTATTGCTGTTTTCCGTGGAGATCCTCTCATTTCGACAAGAATAAAAAAGAATAAGGACAAGAAAAATTACTATTTGTTTCATTTTAATAAAGCGAGATGTCGATGGTTTAAAACACTGTAAAGTAATGTATTACGACCTGTTTCAAATTAATAAAGAAAGGATTCTATTAAAATTAATTAAAATATTTTGCAATTATGTCTTCCAGAATCTCTAAGGTCAAAGGCTTAGTTCTGTAATCTTTAAGCGGCTTAGGAGTAAGTTTCTTTGCTCTTTCTAAATCGTCTGGATTGTCTGAAGTAGATAAAAGAACGACTACAACTTTGGACTGTAGGTCTCCATCCATTTTATCATATTCCTCCAAAAATTCCCAACCATTCATTTTAGGCATGTTGATGTCTAAAAAGATCAAATCAGGGGGTGTTTTATTGTCTTTTTTTAAACTTTTAAGGTAATCTAAAGCGTCTAAAGCAGATTGGTGAACAATAAGGGTGATGTTAGAATCCTTTTTCTTTATAATTCTTTCATGAAAATAATTATCGTCTCTATTATCATCGATGAGCATAATGCTCCTTAATTTCTGTGTCATTATTTTAAAATTGAAATTATAAAATGGATAGTGTTTCGGTTATTCAACTAAGAATCAATTCAATCTGTATTTTGAAAATAGTTCAAACTGAAAATTTATTTACTTAATATAGTATGATTCCTTTGATACAAAGTTAAAAAGTCCATTGAATTCCTACAACTCCTTATCAATTAAACACATCCAAGCGTCTAAAGTACATGCTTTCTTTGATTCTAACCCCAAAAAATCATTCAATTATATGTTCAATTTTAATAAAGATTTAATCCTGTTGTATTCGTATTTCAATTCGATATTTGGGGTAAAAGGCAACAATATATGAGGCAGCCAACATTCTTCAATGATTTCTAAATGATCAGGGTATAAAGAAAAAAACTCTAACTCAAAGTCATTTTGACACTTTAAATAATACTCCATTATCATTTCAAAAGAATCCGCGTCAAGGTCAGATTCTTCGTCGTCCATCCCCTTAAATAATTGTCCTATTTGGCTTTTATACTGAAGGTCTTTATCCCCAAAAACCATATTTTTAAACGACTCATTAACTTCTAAAACATCTGATAACACTAAACTTTTCCCATTAACTATGGAATAATTGAAGTACTCAGTCCATGCCGTGCAATAAGCACCACAACCCTCTGCAGTGATATTAAAAGACAAAAGGTTGTTTTGATTATAAGTCACCTCAAAATCTAAGTAAACCACACCGTCTCCAGCCCATTTTAAAAGTGCAGAATCCAAGGATTCATTTGGATATTCATTGTTGGTATATCGATTTTTTAAATCGGTATTAATGATGGAATCTATAGTTGAATGTCCAGTTCGAATGACAGGGAAGTTCATCCTATCCGACTGAATATCTGAATAGTACTCGCTATTTTTAAGTTTAAATGTATCTAAATGAACAGTTTGAGCATAAAATAAGGTGGGAAAAAGAATTATCGAAAAAAAAGCATATTTCAAACCAGAAACACTTCTTTTATTGGGTATCATTGAATAAGCGATATGCTTCAAAAGCAATAGTAATTGTGTCATATCTACTTTCTATTTCGATTAAAAAAAACAAAAAAAGTCACTCCCCAAAAACTACTTTAGGGAAGTGCTTTTTTGTTTTAATTCTCAAATCATTTTATTCCATTTTCCCACTATTTAGAAAATCATTCTAAATCAAAACGATCTGCGTTCATTACCTTTACCCAAGCTTTTACAAAGTCTTTCACAAATCTTTCTTTGTTGTCATCTTGTGCATAAAATTCGGCATAGGCTCTTAAAATTGAGTTTGAACCAAAGAGCAAATCTATTCTGGTAGCGGTCCATTTTCTCTCATTATTCTTCCGGTCTATTCCCTGATATAGGTTTTCCGAAACTGGTATCCATGAATAATTCATATCTGTAATATTCACAAAAAAGTCATTGGTCAAAACACCTTCATGCGCCGTTAGAACGCCGTGCTTAACATCCCCGTGATTGGTCCCCAAAACACGCATTCCACCTATCAAAACCGTCATTTCGGGTGCAGAAAGATTCATCAATTGAGTTTTATCTAAAAGGAGTTCTTCTGGTTTTATGGCATATTCCTTTTTCAACCAATTTCTGTAACCATCGTGTAGAGGTTCGAGTACTTCGAAAGAATCAATGTCTGTCATTTCTTGAGTTGCATCACCACGACCAGGAGAAAAAGGCACTTTTATACTGACACCACCATCTTGGGCCGCTTTTTCAATCGCAGCGCATCCTCCTAAAACGATAAGATCCGCCAAACTTACTTTTTTATTGAAATTCTGCTTTATTTCATTCAATTTATCCAGCACTTTTGCCAGTCTTTCTGGTTCATTTTCTTCCCACTCTTTTTGAGGAGAAAGGGCAATTCTAGCTCCATTTGCACCACCTCTAAAATCTGATCCACGGAAGGTTCTTGCACTGTCCCAAGCCGTATTGATTAGTTCAGCTTTTGAAAGTCCACAGTACATTATTTTTCCTTTCAAATCAGCGACTTCAGCATCAGTCAAAACATAGTCTACGCTCGGAATTGGGTCTTGCCATATCATATCTACTTTAGGGGCATCAGCACCTAAATACCTACTTTTAGGACCTAAATCTCTGTGTGTTAATTTGAACCAAGCCTTGGCAAAAACTTCTTCAAAATAAGCTGGATCTTTATAAAATTTTTCGGCTATTTTACGGTATGCTGGATCCATTTTCATCGCCATATCAGCATCAGTCATTATCGGATTTCTACGAACACCTTTAATATGTGCATCCATGGGTTTATCCTCCTCTTTGATATTTATAGGTTCCCATTGCCAAGCTCCTGCAGGACTTTTCTTTAGCTCCCATTCATACGTTAGAAGCAATCTAAAATAATCATGATTCCATCGATGTGGATTTGTGGTCCAAGCCCCTTCCAAGCCACTTGACACCGTGTCTTCGGCGTTGCCTTTACCATTTGGATTTACCCAGCCAAAACCTTGCGTTTCGAGGTTTGCTCCCTCAGGGCTCGGGCCGAGTTGAGAAGCATCTCCGTTTCCATGTGTTTTACCAACAGTGTGACCACCAGCGGTTAATGCAATCGTTTCTTCATCGTTCATAGCCATTCGTAGGAAAGTAGTTCGAACGTCTTGCGCAGTTTTAAGTGGGTCAGGTTTTCCGTCTACTCCTTCAGGGTTGACATATATTAACCCCATCTGCACGGCGGCTAAGGGATTTTCGAGAGATTCGCTATTATTACTTTCAGCATATCTTGATTTAGCGAGCCATTCTTTTTCTTCTCCCCAAAAGATATCTTTTTCTGGATGCCAAATATCTTCTCTACCGCCAGCAAAACCAAAAGTTTTGAATCCCATCGATTCGTAGGCCATATTTCCAGCTAAAATGAATAAATCAGCCCATGACAGTTTATTTCCGTACTTTTTCTTGATGGGCCACAATAATCTTCTAGCCTTGTCTAAGTTCACATTGTCGGGCCAACTATTCAATGGCGCAAAACGCTGGTTTCCAGTATTACTTCCCCCTCGTCCGTCTGCTATACGATAGGTACCAGCGCTATGCCATGCCATACGGATCATTAAACCTCCATAATGTCCCCAATCGGCCGGCCACCAGTCTTGACTTTCACTTAACAGGTTCTTTAAATCCGTTTTACAAGCTTCTAAATCAAGTTTTTTAAACTCCTCTTTGTAATTAAAATTTTCTTCAAGTGGATTCGTTTTAGAATCATGTTGATGCAATATGTCCAGATTGAGCGCATTGGGCCACCAATTCATTACTGTTTTACTCGTTTCTGTATTTGATCCGTGCATTACCGGACATTTTCCTTTATTCACACTATCCATTTTTCTTTTTATTTAAAATTATTTTCACAGGATTACTAAAAATATAATCTTCTAATAACAAATCAATTCTGGAGAATTAATCTGTTTTTTTAAACTTCAACTTTTAAACAATTGGAATCCTAAATTGGTTTTAAGATTCATAAAAATCAAGTTAACAAGTTAGTTAAATCTGACGAATGAACTAGGCAGTTCTTCCTATTTTTTCATAAAAACAAACACCTGCTTTGCTGTTGATAATCTGAGATAGAGTATCATTGAATCGTCAAATACGATCTCGTTATGTTTGAATCCCTCGGTTTTAAATTTA
>JAHKAT010000312.1 GCA_018825925.1 Bacteroidota bacterium
AGGTCTTGGGTTTGATTTTTTTCCTATTGACTAATGATTTGAACGATAGGGATTTCCAGTGATTATTGGTATGATTGTTGGTAAAACTAGGGATTAATAATTAATTACAATTCAAATGAAAAACCAATACACTTTGATGTTTCTAATTTTTTTTGCGATTCAAGGAATTTGGTGTCAAGAGAAAAAAACAATCTGTGATATAATTACTAAACGGCCAATTTCTGGTGTCTTTTTAGCCGATTACGAGAAGAATGAAATGTATATCACGGATGATTCTGGATCCATACCTATTCATCAAATCCCAAAGAAACTTAGGGCTACTCATCCCAAATATGAAAGTGTTGAGTTTACAAAAAATGAATTGTACAACAACGATACCTTATTCTTGACTGAACCATTTAGAAACAAAAAATATAAAAAATCGAACAGCAGAGAATTGAAAGAGGTCGATATTTTCGAAGAATTGAACCAATTGATTGCCCAACAAAGGGCGGGTGAATCAACTCAGGAACTAAATTTCCTAAGTTATTTACAAGCGACAAAAGAGGGGAAGAAATTAGAAGAAATGAGATCTATTTTTCAGGTGAGCTATTCTCCACGAAACGGATTTCATTCGAATTATCCAAACATACTTGCAGGGGAATTCAAGTTTGACGAAAAAATCACCTTTTTAAATTATCATACACAAGGTTGGATGTCGGAGATGCATCCGTTTTCTAAAACTCCCAAAAACTTAATTACGGCTTTTCCTAGCCAAATATCCACTCTCAATGCTGCGTATTTTGAATTGAAGTTTAAAACAATTGAGTTAAATGGATGGAAACAGCGATTGGTTGAGCTTACTAGGAAGGTCGATGGAGTACGTATGCAATTTCACTATCAAATCAATGGATTAGAAATTATAGAGGTACGACTCCTCGATGGGAAAAACAACCGTCGTGAAATAATGAATATTTCAGAGGAGAGCAATGGGATTTCTGACCTAAGTCTCGTGTATCATTACATCAAAAACCGCCCCACTTTTATGCAGTTTTCCTATACGGTTAATTCAGATTCCAACTATATTACCCGTGGTTATTGGCGTGAAATGGATACCCCAAAATTGGGTAAAATTAGTACGATAGGAAATTTCAAAATAACAGATGCTTACACGCAAATAGCAATTTTACCTGTTCCCAATATCGCATTAATGGATTCTGCTTTCAAAACCTATACAAACGACCGGTTCGATTTTTTAAACGACCAAGTTTATTTTTCATCAAACCCAATGGTCCAAGAAGGTATTTTGAAAAGTTTTACAAGTACCAAAGAATGGAGTGCAAAAAGACTAGATATTTATGCCGCACAACGCAACTATTATAAAATGAATCTCGGTTCCGACTTTGACAAATTTAGGTTTCAACATATTCCCGAGCATTGGCTGGTGATTTGGCCTATTCAACAAATGATCAATCAACCAAAAGAAACCTGGGCTGGAAAAGCATCCATTTGGTTAGAAAAAGGTGAGATTTACCGCTATTTTGAAGACAATGCGAAGCAAGCTTTAATCTATAATCTGATTTTTGACTATTATGAAGCCGACCGACAACAAGCTATGAAAATGGCCAGGAGCACATCGGAGAAAATTATTGTGGCAGATTTAAACACAGCTTATGCGAAAACCTTAAATGAAGTGCGTTTTATGCTCAATGAAATTGATTTAAGCTTCAAGCAATACCAAGCGATGTATCGCATGAATCAAAGAATTAAGGAAGAATTGAAATTGGATAACTTCATGATATTGTTTAATCAATCCAATCAGTATAGTACGAACTCTCTAAATCAAATGGATTTTATTAGCGCCTTGTCTAAAGCAGCCAATGATAAGATTCATACCGTGGATGTCAAAATTCGTGCTGGAATGTTGAACGAAGTAATTGAACTCTATCAAAGAGCCATTCAAGTGTTGATTGAGAATCGCTCTACCAATTTTGAACTCCTCGATTCTGTTTTGAAATTGCTAAATAAAGCCTATAATGATGCCAATCGTTCGAATGAGTTTTGTATGTATATTCAAGATTCGAAAACCTTTCTAGGCGAATATTATTATAAAAGTAGCGTGCTTAACTATTTGTGTTCCGAATTTTATAGTCCACAAAAAGAAATGGACAAAGACAAAAGATGGAATTAAAACAAGAAGATTACTTGTAGTTTTTCAACCATTCTTTAGCCTCATTCACGTTTTTAAAAGATTTTCTGGGTAAAACTTTATTGATGCTTGAATAGATAATGTCTCCTGCAACTCGAGACATTGGCTTAGGACTCACCACAGCAATTGCTTTGTAAAGTTGCCCTAACTCTGAGGTGACAAACATTCTAGTCTTTTTATCAAGGATCGACAAATTTGTAGATTCTACAATTACACAATATTTTTTCCCAGCAAAGATATTTTTTACAGCTTGGGCTGAAGCGGACATAGTTTCAAAGGTGCGGGGTACCTTTTTTGATACAGAATAGAAAATATCATCTTCATCGAACCAATTGATACTAGATTCTAATTCAAACAAGTGAATATTAGGTGAGTTTGGAATTGGAATAGACATTTATTTAAGTCGCATTATTGAGAGTTTAATAAGAATTCAAAAGGCGTTCTATTTTTATTAATGATATTGGGCGAGCCATATTTTTGCATCATCCACATTTGCAAAAGCTTTTCTAGGAATTTCGTTGCTGGAAATTGCGAATACGATATTACCCAAAACACGATGCATAGGAGACTTGCTGACAATTGCAATGGCTTTGTAAAGTTTTTTAACTTCATCGGATAAAAGCACACGAGATTTTTTATCCAAAGGCTGAAGATTTGTGGATTCAATTATTCCGCAATATTTTTTTCCTTCGAATTGCTTACTAACAAATGCAATGGATTTTTTCACAGAATCATAATTTCGTGGAACATTTTTAGTTTCTGTAATAAAGATTTGATTTTCATCCCACCAATGTATACCCGTTTCGGTTTCTAAAATTTCTTTTTTAAAAGGTATGATGTTCATTAAATCTAAATAAATCGGGTCAATAAAATACTGATTACAAGCTGCAAGATACGAATAAACAAGGACATCAAAGAAGTTTTTATTAATGCAAGCATAATAAAGCAGCAGGTCGGCATATAGAGCACAAAAAAAGGAGCGTGAAAACGCTCCTTTCAGTATTACATTATATATAACTTATGCAGGCATGTAACTTTCAACGCTTGGACAAGAACAAATTAAGTTTCTATCTCCATACGCATTGTCAACACGACGAACCGGCACCCAATATTTCCACTCTTTCAAATAAGCAACCGGATAAGCAGCTTCTTGTGGAGAATAAGGATATTCCCAGTTTTGATTAATGATACAATCTGCCGTATGCGGTGCATTTTTCAAAAGATTATTCACTTTGTCGGCATGACCATTTTCGATTTCTTCAATCTCAGCTCTAATCTTAATCATTGCTTCAATAAATCGATCTAATTCTTCTTTGTCTTCGGATTCTGTAGGCTCCACCATTAATGTTCCTGCAACAGGGAAGGAAACCGTTGGTGCATGGAAACCAAAGTCAATTAGCCTCTTTGCAATGTCGGCAACTTCAATATCTGCTGTTTTTTTGAATTCTCTACAGTCCAAAATCATTTCGTGAGCTACAGTACCGTTTGAACCAGCATACAAAATGTCGTAATGACCTTTCAAGCTTGCGGCGATGTAATTGGCATTGAGTATCGCTGCTTCCGTAGCTTCTCTTAAACCAATAGCACCCAACATTTTGATGTAAGCGTAAGAGATCAAAAGGATTAGAGCTGAACCGTAAGGCGCTGCAGAAACAGCTTCAATGGCTTGCTCCCCGCCAGCCTTCACCAACGGACTACCCGGTAAAAACGGTGCTAAATGTTCGGCAACTCCGATAGGACCCATTCCAGGACCACCACCTCCATGAGGAATGGCAAACGTTTTGTGCAAGTTCAAGTGACAAACATCGGCTCCAATGTTACCAGGATTTGTTAAACCAACCTGCGCATTCATATTTGCGCCATCCATGTATACTTGACCACCATTTTTGTGAATGATGTCTGTTATTTCTTTAATACCCTCTTCATAAACACCGTGAGTTGAAGGATACGTCACCATCAAGCCACCCAATTCATTGGATAAACTTGTTGCCACCTCTCTTAGTTGTTCGATATCGATATTTCCATTTTCATCACATCCCGTTACAACAACCTCAAACCCTGCCATAACAGCAGAAGCTGGATTGGTACCATGAGCAGAAGAAGGGATAATCATTTTTTTACGTTGAACATCTCCGTTTGATTCATGAAATGCTTTGATGACCATCAAACCAGCGTATTCACCTTGTGCACCAGAGTTTGGTTGTAAAGAAACCGCTGCAAAACCTGTACATTCACACAAGTCTTTTTCTAATTCTCTAAACATTTTATGATAACCTTCCGCCTGATGTATTGGGGCAAAAGGGTGCATGTTTGCAAATTGAGGATTCGTTATTGGCATCAATTCTGCAGCAGCATTCAACTTCATTGTACACGAGCCTAAAGGATTCATGGAGAGAACCAAAGATAAATCTTTGTTTTCCAAACGCTTTAAGTAACGCATCATTTTAGATTCTGAATGGTACTTGTTGAAAGTTGCGTGTGACAATATATCGTCGTTTCTCAAATACTCTGGCGTAATACTAGCATCCATATCTTCCGTAACTTCAGGAATATCCTTTCCTAGAATATTCGCAAAAAACGATAGAATTGTACGAACATCTTCTGAAGTATGTGTTTCACCGAAGGAGATTGTTAATTCTTCCTTGTTAATGAAATGAAAGTTCATTCCAGCCGCTTCAGCAGCAGATTGCACCTCGAATGCAGGAACACCTTTCACCCAAAGAGTATCAAAGAACAGTTCGCCTCCTAATTCAACACCCATTTCTTTCAAACCATTGGCCGTTTTTGTAGCCATAGTATGAACGTGGTATGCGATATCTTTTAATCCTTGTGGACCGTGGTAAACAGCGTACATACTTGCCATAACCGCCAATAAAGCTTGAGCTGTACAAATATTAGAAGTTGCTTTGTCGCGTTTGATATGTTGCTCGCGAGTTTGCAAAGCCATTCTCATAGCCAATTGACCATCTGCATCTTTAGAAACCCCAATAATTCTTCCAGGCATGTTTCTTTTGAACTCATCCTTCGCAGCAAAGTAAGCCGCGTGCGGTCCACCATAACCCATAGGAACACCAAAACGCTGGGAACTTCCAAAAACAACATCTGCACCCATTTTACCAGGGGCATTTAAAACCACCAATGATAAAATATCAGCAGCTACAGCTACCATAATTCCTTGATCGTGCATTTTTGAAATAAAACCTTCAACGTCTTTTACACGGCCAAGTGCATCAGGATATTGAATCAATGCTCCAAAGAATTTGCCTTTTCCATCAAATTCAATAGGACTTCCAAATACCAATTCGATTCCAAGGTTTCTTGCTCTACCACGCAATACCTCTTTGGTTTGGGGGAAAGCAAATTCGGAAACAAAAAATTGATTTTTTCCTTCTTTAATATCGTTTCTTGAACGAGAATTGAAGAACATAATCATTGCCTCTGCTCCAGCCGTAGCTTCGTCAAGCAAAGAAGCATTGGCGATATCCATTCCCGTTAAATCCAAAACCATAGTTTGGAAATTAAGCAAAGCCTCTAATCGACCTTGAGAAATTTCAGCTTGGTATGGAGTGTACGCCGTGTACCATCCTGGATTTTCTAATACGTTTCTTAAAATTACAGGTGGAACGATTGTATCGGCATAACCCATTCCAATGAATGATTTATTAACCGTGTTCAATTTCCCCAACTCCGTAACATGGTTCAAATATTCTTGCTCATTCATCGCCTTACTGACGTTCAATTCGCGATTCAATCTAATGTGAGGGGGGATGGTGCGATCGATCAATTCAGCGATAGATCCAACTCCAATTTTGTTTAACATTTGACTCGCCTCCGTTGGGTTTGGTCCTATGTGTCTTGTTGAAAAAGAATTCATATTATTTGCTCAAGATTTGTGGGTGCAAATATACGGTGGATTTTGGGGATTTAAAATAGGGCGTTTATTTAATTGCAACTTCAATCTACTGCATGGTAAACCAATACGATGTGACCAAAAAAGTAAATCAATTTTTATGTAATTAAAATCAAGTAAACAAAAGTGAAAATGCGAAGCGGGATAGCAGCCCAAAAAAACGAGATACAAAAGTATTTCTAAAAACTCGAACTGAATTTTATATGCATAGCATTGTTTTAATAATCGTTTTTTCGTCATTCGACGAGCCTTCAAAAGTGGAGTTGGCATAAACTAAATATAGCCTGAAGTGCTGAAGGAAAGATACATAGCTTGTTTAGGATTCTTATAAACCGTATCAAAAAATTATTTGAAAATTTGTTTTTTTTTGAAAAAAAATTATTTTTGCTTCATACTAAAATTTAACCTTATGATTCGTATTGCCCCTCCCCTTGTAGCGTTTAATCGCTTAAAAAACAAGTTTCTAATAATAGAAAATCGATTTTTTCTTTTGCCACTTATGATTTGTCTAATCTTTTCACGCCTTTCATTAGCCCAGAGTAATTGTTTGGTTGACGATAAGGGTCATAAAGTAGACTTCTTCGTTGAGGGCACGGGAATGTCTGCCGATGAAATTGATTATCGTTTTTTACACAAAATTTGGCTTTGAATCAAAATGACTTTAAGGATTCTTCTGGAAAACCTATTTTGAATAGTTATTTTGATTTATTCAATCATTTCGGCAATGGCACCCGGGCGGTCTCTTTTTTGGTGCAAAGTTACAACCCCACATTTGAGCGCTACAGCTTGCCCGTGCAAATTACCTTTGCGAATGCCGATTTAGATCAAGATAATATTCCGTATTCCGAGCATTTTGTAACGGCCCCTGCCACCTCCAATAATCCATTTGAGTATCGCATTGGTATTGCGCAAAATGGAAACATTTTGAAAGTGAAAAACATAACAAAAGAGTGATGAGCAAATTGTTAAACATA
>JAHKAT010000313.1 GCA_018825925.1 Bacteroidota bacterium
ACCAATATAAGCGATGCCTTTAGAGATTCGATCACGGTTACTTTTTTTGGTCACAATTACTCCACACGGAATTGGTGAGCCAATAAACTTATGCCCCGAAATGGAAATGCTATCAGCGCCATCTTTAAAATCAAAAGGCATTCGAGGCTCGATGAACGCTCCATACGAACCCGCCAAAGCAGCGTCGCAATGGATGTAATGATCGTGAACTGCCAAACGTTTCAAGGTGGTTTTTATTCTTGCTACATCGTCCTTGGCTTCCGTCATCGTAGTGCCGAAGTTGGCGAGAAAAATCACGGGCATGTGGCGATTCATGCGAACCGTATTTTCAAAATCTTCGTAATCAATTTCACCATTCTCTTGTGAACGAATCACAATACTCGGAATACCTAACAAGTGAATGTTCTTGCGAACAGAGTAATGGGTTGATTCAGAATAATAGACCATTCCTTTTGGATAGATTTCTCGAGCTAAATACAAACCGTACAAATTGGACTCCGAACCACCGTTGGTCACATACCCCCAATAATCGTTTGATTGCGCCCTAAAAAGCCGAGCAAAAAAACCAACAACTTCTTTCTCCATGTCGTGCGTTTGCACTCGATAAGTAGAAGCATTGTAAGGGTCGCCAAGATTATTGATTGGAAATTCCAAAAACTCACTGAGTTCTGAATAATCAAAATCTTTAGAAACGGGATAACCTAAAAATGAATCGCGCGCTTCTGCGATGCTTTGTTTAAGGGCAAGTAATTGTTCTTTTGCTGATTCCGGTAGCGTAGAATTCATAACCAATATTTCTGCAAAAGTAAGAGTTTAATGCGGAAAGAAGAATTTATTTAAGGGTCAGGCGAATGCCAAGGGCATTTGGAGAAAATAAAGGAGTGAAATTAAACGAAGAATCTGCTTTTTTTGGATGTTTGGCTCTCCATTTTTTTTCTAATTTGGGATACAGCCAGTAGGCAAATTGCACGCTTAAAATCCCTATACCTGCACCTGCGGCTACATCGGTCAAATAATGGCGATTGTGAAACATACGCATCGTGCCAACATAGGTCGCTACGGCATATCCGCCTATAGAAATCAAAGGAGAAACTCCGCCGTATTCTTGCCTCAAAAACTCTGCGGCCATAAAAGCAGTGGCGGTGTGTCCTGATGGAAATGCATTTTTGGACGAACCATCTGGGCGTTCTATTTTGGCAGTGTATTTAATTGCATTTACACTAGCTCCCATAGTGCCAAAGGCAATGCCTAATTTCCAGGTTTGTGCCAATGGTGTGCTCTGCGATGGTAGCTGGGTAAAATCGAGTGCATATACAGTGAGAATAGGTAAATACTGAGCGTAATCCTCATAATGCGGACCGTCGTTCGATAAGGCATACACCTTTTTTTGCAGTGCAATATGTGCATCGTGAAACGACGGAACAAAAGTGCCGACGGCACCATAGGTGATTAAAGTGGATGGAAGAGCCCAAGCCAAAACACGTGATTTTTTGACTCTAGGCGTGAGTGTGTCTTGCCCAAAAGTTGTGGCGAACATGAAAAGGAATAGTGGAACCATCCATTGTTTTAAACGACATTTACTCCTCTTTATCATGGTGGTAAAATTAAAACTTTGCGCCATTAGAAGGGTTTATTTTAAAAAAAATAGCCTCTATTCTTGTTCGCTAAAAAAGAGGAAGACGGCTTTAAAAACCCAAATTAGTATGTCTATTCAAACCCTTTTTACATCGAAAGGGATGAAAAACGGAAGGAGTATTTTACACCTATTGTTCTTTTCAGACCCCCTATAAATTGCGTGTTAAAAATTTGGAAATATAAAAAAGGAGCTGTAGTATGGTTTCAACCTATCCAATATCTATGAAAAAGAAACATCTATTGAAAAACAAGATAGCAGAATTGGAAATACAAGCGTAGAGAAAAGTTCAAATTTGTTTCAAGTTTATCCCAATCCCAACGAAGGTAATTCAAGCGGAGTAGGAAATGCCTTTACCGATGCCGAATATGCCAATACAGGCAATGAAGAGAACGAATCGGCTGAAATGATTAAGTATTATAATACGTGAAGAGGAGGCAAATGCTTTAGATCAGCCTAAAAATCAATCGACCCTTGACGGGAAACTTTTCCCTAACCCTAGTTCTGGCGCAGTGCATTACAAAATTACGGATCACGGGGTTGGATATTACGCTCGGTTGTGGTAAGAAAAATGAGCGGAAGTTGCACCTTAATATTCATTCCAGCCCTTGCCACTAAAAATTTTATCTCTGGCCTTTTCAATTCGATTGGACCGTGTTTTGGATTGCTTTGCAGAATTGAAATGCAATAAATACCCTTTTCTCCGTCCAGGGGTTAATGCCTCAAAGGCAGATTTAAAACTCGTGTCTTCCTTGAATTTTGAGGTGAGTTCTTCCGGATATTCATAAGCATCTACACTTTTGTATTCGATTTTTAGTTTTGCTTTCTCTATTTCAATAGCTTCATAAATATAGTTCTTGAGATGTGGCTCAAGGTCCACAACGCTTTTCAGATTTGTGAATTTAATCAAACGTGCTGCTGGTGAGTTTTCACCAGGTTGACTTATAATTTTCGCAGCGTCCTGCAACAACGACCCTTTAAAGAAACTAAGCGCACAATATTCTTTAAATGCACTTACTATTACAATGTTATCCCCACGGTAGGTATAACAAGGAACACCCCATTTTACTTCTTCATTCAATCCGCAATCTAAAACTATCTTGCGCAAATACTCTAGTTCTTGTTTCCACGAATGTACTTTGCATTGCGGGGTTCCTCCAAAAGAGCATCTTCCACATCCTTCCGTTAGATAATTGTTTACTGTTGTTGTCATTTGTCGTTCCATCCTTTGCCTTGAAAAATAGATTCTTTGAATTTTTCTATTCTTGAAATTCTTGTTTTTTCCTGTTTTGGCGCCGAAAAATGCAATAGATATCCGCGTTGTCTTCCTGGGGTTAAAGCTTCAAATGCTTTTTTAAAATCAGGTTCTTGCTGAAAAAAATGTTCTAATTCTTCGGGTATTTTGAACTCTGTCGTTTTCTTCATGACAACTTTTAGTCCAGCTTTCTCAATTTTAATAGCCTCGCAGAGGTAGTCTTTAATTCTTTTTTCTTTTTGAATAATTTCGTCAAGATTTTTAAATCGTAACTGTCGGGCAGATTGTACATTTTCAGTTTGTTGAACCAACAATTGATCGCCATCAGCCATCAATGCACCTTTGAAAAACAGTAAAGCACAATACTCCTTGAAAACATGGATCAGCACAATTTTTCCGTGGGCTGAAAAATAGCACGGACACCCCCACTTTAATTCTTCTTCCAAGGGGAGGCTCAAAACAATTTCGCGCAAGTGTTCAATCTCAGGTTGCCACTTATGGTTTTTGGTGAAAAAAAAGTCAACTTTTGGACTCATGGAATTTGTAAAATGTTTCTCTAAAAATAACCAACAATTATGAAAAACCAATAGCCAAAACAGAATCAAACAACCATGAGAGTAGGTTTTAATTCATTTAATTTTAAATTTTTTTGGTTTTATTTTAAAAAGTTAAAACTATGTAAATCAATATAAAAAGCGAATTTAAATACTTCTAAACGAAAAATAGTCGACAATAAATAATTAATAACCGTTTAAAGTTTGTGAGTCTCCAAATCTTTGCAATGTCGAACCAATCGAAAGTGCGGTGAGGACAAAACAAATTTTTCAAACTTTTATTAAATCACGAATTATGATTGATGTAAACAACACAGTGGGTTTGACTGGACGCCTAGGACAAAACCCAGAATTGAAAAAAGCGGGAGCTAAAAAAGATTTCTCCTACTTGAGATTATCGCTGGCTAACAATGACAGTTACAAAAACAAAGAAGGAGAGTGGGTAGACAATACTCAATGGATCAACCTGATTGTTTGGGGTAAAACGGCCGAAAAAATGGCCAGTCGTGTAAGTAAAGGATCGGAGATTCATGTTAGCGGAAAATTGAAAACTTCCGTGTATGGAGAAGGCACTGAGAAAAAATACTCGACAGATGTGGAGGTAACCGATTTCTTTGTGATTGCTCCTGTAGAGAAGTCAGTAGAAGTTGAACTTGCTAAAAAATAAGAGATGAATACAGTATGCCTAAAAGGATTTTTGGTGGCCGCTCCTAGAGTGGTCACTAAAAAAGGAAGCTCGACGGCCCGCTTTAGATTGAGAACAGAGAAAAGTTTCTTGGACAAAGAAGGGGATTCCAAAATCGCTAAAAACGAACATCATTTGTCGGCTTGGGGCTACTTGGTCGACTCTTTGAAAAGACAAGCGGAACCAGGCGATGAAATGGCCGTACTTGGAGAATTGAAAACGTCCTACTTCACAACGAAAGGGGGACAAAAATTTTCTAAGACGGAAGTTGAAATTCGAGAATTTGAAATTACCAATAAAGCTAAAAACTATGGAAACGCTTAAAAGTCAGTTACTACTGCACGGTAATCTGGGGGGAGACCCTCGGATTACCACAACACAAAACGGAGGTAAAGTCGCAAACTTTTCTATTGCCTGTAACTCGAATTATCACTACGTAAATGGTAAAGTGCGGAAAGACACGGTTTGGCACGATGCCTTTGCCTTCGGTCAGGCAGCCGAATTTATTGAAAACTATGGTCGGCGTGGTGTGGGAATAGTCGTTCAAGGAACATTGGTCGACCGCACCTACACCAACAAAAAAGGCGAACCGAAACAAATGAAAATGCTACAAGTGAATTTTGTAAAAGGACTTTAAACTTCCAATCCCTTTCCTTTTCGTGTTTTTTTATCCTTTTCCATGCGTTTCTTTTC
>JAHKAT010000027.1 GCA_018825925.1 Bacteroidota bacterium
CTTTGAGCGATATATCCGGTAACTCCGGTGAGTAAAATTTTCATTAGTTCGTTTGGCAATTAACTGTGTAATTGCCCTTCAATGTAGTTATGTTATTTTAAAAACACATTATTTTTTTAAATTTTCAAGCTAGAAAAACCTCCATCTACCTTTAAAATTTGTCCCGTAATCCAACTCGCTTTTTCGGAAATCAAAAAATCGACCATGTGCACCATGTCATCTGCGCTTCCCACTCTCTTCATTGGGTGTCTCTGTGCATTGCTTTCTTTTTTCTGATCACTGTTTAACAAAGCATCGGCCAAAGGCGTGTCTGTTAAGGAGGGTGCGATACAATTTACTCTAATTTTCGGCGCAAATTCAGCCGCCAGAGCTCTGGTTAAACCTTCTATAGCTCCTTTTGAAGCGGATACTTGGGAGTGAAAGGGCAAACCCGTTTGCACTGCGACAGTAGAAAACAAGGTAATTGTTGCGTTCTCGCTATTCTTTAACCGAGGCAAGACTGCCTGAATCGTTTTAATCGCACCGGTAACTTGCAAATTGAAATCATTTGAGAAATCTGTTGGTTTAATCCGCTCAAAAGGTCGTAAGTTGATGCTTCCTGGGCAATATATAATACCGTTCAAGGTGTCTGGTAAATAATCGAAAACTAGGCTTTCTTTTAAGACATCCAAGGGTTTATATTCAATGGAATTGCGTTTTTCTCTAATTTCATGCGTATTGTATGTCCCAAAAATCTGATGTCCGTTATTAGCCAAATGCAGAGCAAGAGCCTTACCTATACCAGACGATGCTCCAACAATTAGATAATTTCCCATTTTAAGTTTTTAAGCGTTATTACCTATCAATAACAACGGAAATCTATAAATGTTCTTTTAGGCTCGTTTAGTAAGGTAAAAGGAAATCTAAACAATTTTCTTTTTAATCATTTTTTGCAAGAAGATATTGTTGGGCAACATCACCTCTTCGTTGTGCTCTGTTTTTAACTTGATAAAGAAAAGTCCTATATCACTTATTCTGCCCTCTACTTCATAATCTTTGTCAAGAATTGAGACCGTTTCATCCAATTTAACCGAATGATTAAAGAAGATAATAATGCCGGAAGTAATATTTGAAAGATGCGACCATTGGGCAAACAATGCAATACCTATCACAGTAAGTACCGAAGCCATAAACACAAACAACTCGGATTGATTAACTCCCCAAACCGTTAGAATAAAAATCAGCGTTATTGTAATCAATACGATTTGAAATACTTTTTTAATAATCTTCCCTCGTGTTTTGTGAAGAATACTATTATTAACCGTTTTATTAATCACCTTGATGGTTAGAAACCGCATGATTAGAAAGACCACAATCGCGATTGCCGTTTCAATAATTTTAATTTCTGTCAAATTCATAGGATTTGGTATTGCTTAATGAAAAGTACATTACAATAGTAGCACAAACTTTGATTCAATCAATTCGCATTAGCTTTATTTAACTTGTAGATAACCCATTCGAGTGGTCTTTTCTACGAAATACCCTTACCTTGCAAAAAATCACTCGGTATGGAATTAGAAGACGATCATATACTCCGGTTTTGGCAATGGTTTGTTAAGAACGAGGACATCATCAAAGACTGTATTGAAAACCCAAATTCACAGCATGTAGAGTATGTGGTGGATCAAATGAATGAACAAGTGCTTAGTCTTGGTGTTTTTACTTGGGACATAGGATTAAATGACAATGAACAATGGTTTTTGACTATTTCACCGAATGGAAATCAAAACATGCTTCAGGTAAGTCAACAAATCATGGATATTGCCCCAGAACATATGAATTGGCTCTTTTATGCCAGTAAACCAGCAAAATCATGGAATCGTCAATTCACCATTTACGATAGCTATATGGATGAACTTTTCATCGATGCTTCCTCTTGGCATTACATTATTTTTGAAGAACCCGATGGAAAACTAGAACTCGTTTTAGAAGCCCAAAACTTACCTCATATAGACCCGGAGGTTGCAGAAACGGCGGCAGAACAATTTGTGCTTCAAGAAATTGGAGAATTGATCAGAATTCAGCATGTTGCTTCCTTGGTGCTTGTTCCAATGTTGGAAAATGAAGATCAAGCTTTGAAAACCCCAATTTCTGAATTGAAGGAACATTTAGAAGAGATTATTAAAGCAGCACCGAGCGAAACAATATTTCCCGATTAATGCGGCTTTCTGTAGGTTTCCATGGCCTTTTTAAGATTTTCAGAAAGTGTTTTCAACCAACTCATCTGATTGGCAATTAAATAAGCCTCTTGAAGTCCGTGCATCGTTTCAGTATCCAATTCTATATTGCCTTTTTTGATGTTTTCATCCCTTAAATTTGACAATTGCTGATAGCGGGTCAACAGTTTCTCCACTTCCAAGATGTCGTCTGTATCTACTTCTTTGTTTTTGATCTGTTTTTGGTTCAAAACATCTATCGAACTTTGAATGTTGAGTGAAATTTTTTCAATCAAGCCATTAAATTCATCCGACGCAGGGGTGGTTTTGTGGTTGATTATAAAATTACCAATGGAAGCGATTGCCGAAATTATGGTATGATTTAAGGTTACAATTTCATAAATCAGTTGAAATTCCTTTTGCTTTGATTTAGGATCTTGCGTCAACCTTTGAAAAGCGGCATTCAGATTACTCATGGCAAGAAAGGCTTCTTTTCTTGCTACGCTATAGGAAAGTTTTTGATTGGCTGTATCTCGATATAGATTTTGAGTTGCTAAAAGGTAATTTTTATTCCTTTTTAAGGCATTAAATAAAACTTTTTTGAGATTATTTACCTCCCAACTTGGTAAAATCAAATAACTTGCAATGAGGGAAATCAGCGCTCCAATAATGGTGTCCACGACTCGATATTGAATCACAGCAAAGGTATTCGGATGCATTAAGGCGTAGACAAAAACAATACTTAAAGTGATTAAAGCAGCCGCCGACTTATAATTCTGTTGAATCAAAGAAAAAGACAAAACCAAAGACGTAATGGCCAAAATGGCATAGACTACCACATTTTGTGTAAGCAAAACAATACCCACAGCCACAGCTGCTCCAATCAAGGTGCCCAGAATGCGGTCTTTGGACCTTTCTTTGGTTAGACCATAGCTCGGACGCATTATTACTATGATGGTGAGTAGAATCCAATAAGTGTTTTGAATTTCAAAGTACCAACCCAACAAAAAAGCAAACAGTATTGCGATAGATAAGCGCAATGAATGTCTAAACATAGTGGAGCTTAAACTCGAGTTTTGAATGAGAATATCGAAACTGTATTCTTGCAGTGTCAAAAATTGTTGTGAATCTTGGTTTTTTAAAGATACGGGTGCGGCATCCTTCGCATTGGTCATTACGCGCCGAATGGCATTGATTTCATGGATCAATTGTTCTTGATAATCGTATAAATTTTTTAATACAATTGCTCCTTCTCGAGCTTCTGGTAATTTAACGGTCTCTATGTAATTCGCGATTGAATCATAGGTTTGCGCCAAGGCATCTATGAGTAAATCATTTTTGGGTATTTTTCCTTTTTGAATCAATAGGTCTGACAAAAGCAAAAGATGATTCCCCATTCTGTTATTCAAATTTTTGGAAGATTTTAGAAATCCTTTTTGTTCCCCAAAAATTCCATCAATCATTTTATAATCCAAATGTTTGGCCTCTATCAATTCGAAAATATTGACAGAGGAGATGAAAATAAGCAGTTGTTTTTCTTCAGAATGTGAATGTCCTCTTCGTTTACGCCCAGTGAATAAGCTTTCACGAAGCGTTTCATGCTTTTCATTAATTTGATTTTGAAGCAACAATGATTCTTTTAGTAGCTCGTCTCTTTGAGTAATTTTGGTTAGTAATTTGGCTCTTAATTTCAAATATTGACCTATCAAATGAAGGGTATCCGACAATAGTTGATTTTGATCTTTTTGAGGTGCCATTTTTTGAAAAATGTAAGACACGAACAAATACCAAAGTCCGCCAACGCCCATAAACGCAATCTGAACTAAAATTTCCTCCACTGTATCTTTTTCAATTACCAGTGCCAATACCATTGCAATCAACCCAGAAAAGGACACCAATGAAGCCCGAAAACCATACACTGAAATCATTGAGACGGCAAAGGAAATAACGGCAAGGGCTATTAATAAAAGAGGTAAGTAGGGCTTTAAAAAAAGAATGGCAGCCGTAATGAGCATGGTGAGCACTATACTAATCAAGATGGCATTTACTTTTCGCGTAGCACTTCCCGGAATATCACTAGGAGCATTTAAAAAAGCACCCAAAACAATGGCGGGCGCAAATTCCATATAACCCAAAAAAGAGAGCACACCAATGGGAACAAGAATTCCTACACCTATCCGAAGCCCTCTGTACAAGTGAGAGCTTTTTAAAAACAATTCAAATTGTTTTAGCTTTTCTTTCAACTCCATTTATGATTTCATCTAAAGTTAGGGAATAGAATTGAACTAAATTATTTCTTTTAGCGACGGGCCTTTTTTGAAAAACAATAAAAATGCCATTCTTACCAAACCACCTATTCTATGATTTCAAACTTTCATGTTCACTTAATGTGTATTGGTCATATGCTCATCCACGCAAATGATAAAGTCGGCCAGTTGAAGATTTTCCTTCAAGAATTTATTTGGGTTTTCTTGCGAAACCGTTGATATGGTAGCATAATTCAAATCACTTCTTTCTTTTTTCAGATACCATAAAATTCCTTCATAATGATTGGAATGATAAGCACCATTATAATGCATAAACAAATGATTTTCCTTATAATTTTTTAAAATGAAATAAGCC
>JAHKAT010000314.1 GCA_018825925.1 Bacteroidota bacterium
AATATTTGTTCCACTCTTGGCAATCGTTTAATCTATCACCGAGATACTGAGAAAGTCAATTGTGAAAATAAAACTACAAATATTAATTAAATAACAACAGAATGAATAACGATCACGTCAAGGTTTGGAATGCATGTGTACAAGTCATCAAGGATAATTTACCACTGCAAGCATTCAAAACTTGGTTTGAGCCAATTTTACCCGTCCGATTGGAAAATGTTGCATTAACAATACAGGTACCGTCACATTTTTTTTATGAATGGTTAGAAGAAAATTATATTGATTTGTTGCGAAAAGTAATTCGCAAAGAACTTGGTCCTGAGGGTCGTTTGGAATACAGTATTGTAATGGAAAATAATGCTACTAAATCGACACCTTACACTGTTAAATTGCCAGCCTTAAACAAAAAATCACTTAAGAATCAACCGGTAAATATGCCTTTGAATATTGCAGAAAATCAAATCCGCAATCCTTTCATTATTCCAGGTTTGAAAAAAGTGAATGTAGAATCAAATTTGAACCCAGCTTATGCCTTTGAAAATTTTGTAGAAGGTGATTGTAACCGTTTGGCAAGAGCTTCTGGTTATGCTGTTGCGAATAAACCAGGAGGAACAGCTTTCAATCCTTTGTTGATTTATGGTGGTGTGGGTTTAGGAAAAACGCATTTGGCTCATTCAATAGGAATTGCAATCAAAAATCAATTTCCAAACAAGACCGTTCTTTATGTTGGTTCTGAGAAATTTGCTCACCAATTTATCGATTCTATTAAAAACAATACCACTGCGGATTTTATTCACTTTTATCAAATGATCGACGTGTTGATTATGGATGATGTGCAGTTTTTCGCCGGTAAAGAGAAAACACAAGACGTTTTCTTCCATATTTTCAATCACTTACACCAAAATGGGAAACAAATTATCTTAACATCGGATAAACCACCAGTAGAAATGCAAGGAATGGAGCAACGTCTTCTTTCTCGTTTCAAATGGGGGCTTTCTGCTGATTTGACAACACCTGATTTGGAAACGCGAATTGCTATTTTGGAGAAAAAAATGTACGGTAACGGCATTGAGCTTCCGAAAGAAGTGGTAGAATATTTAGCATACAGTATTAATACAAATGTTCGCGAAATGGAGGGTGCTTTGACTTCATTGTTAGCACAAGCTTCGATGAATAAAAAGAACATTTCTTTGGATTTAGCGCGACAAATGGTCGATAAATTCGTTAAAAACACAGCTCGTGAAGTTTCGATAGAATACATTCAAAAAGTAGTTTCCGATTATTTCGAATTACCAATTGAAATGTTAAAATCGAAAACAAGAAAAAGAGAAGTGGTTCAAGCGAGACAGATTTCGATGTATTTCTCCAAAAGAATGACCAAATCATCGCTAGCAAACATAGGAGCTCATTGTGGCGGAAAAGATCATGCTACTGTTCTTCATGCCTGTAGAACAGTCACGAACTTGTCAGAAACTGATAAACAATTTAGAGGTTATCTTGAAGATTTAGAGAAAAAGTTAACACTTCAATAGTATTTGTGAAAAGCTATCCTTAAATTGGATAGCTTTTTTTAATTTAAAGAAATTATGGATCAAAATTTTGTACCAATGATAATATTTGGAATCATTATCGTTTTACTACTTGTAAAATCAGTGATAATAGTAACAGAACAAACCTCAGTCGTTATAGAGCGTTTAGGGAAATTTAGACACATCGCCACCTCGGGTTTTGGTTTGATAATTCCCTTTGTAGACAGAAAAGCGGCAGTGATTAATCTTCGTGTTCAACAATTAGATGTAACTGTTGAAACAAAGACGCTGGACAATGTATTTGTCAACCTTCAAGTGTCTGTACAATACAAAGTACAGCGCGACAATGTAAAAGATGCTTATTATTCTATGGATAATCCGAAAAATCAAATTGCGAGTTATGTCTTTGATGATGTGCGTTCTGAGGTTCCAAGATTGGAATTAGACGATGTTTTTGCTCGTAAAGAGGACATCGCAGTAGCGGTTCAACAAAACATTCAAGAATCAATGAATCAATATGGCTATCATATTATAAAGGCATTGATTACAGATATTGACCCAGATCACAAAGTAAAAGACGCGATGAATCGTATCAATGCTGCCAAACGAGACAAAGAAGCGGCTTACGAAGAAGGTGAATCTAAGAAAATTAAAATCATTAAAGAAGCAGAAGCAGAGGCTGAAGCAAAACGACTTTCAGGTGAAGGTGTTGCAAAGCAGCGTATGGAAATTGTTCGAGGATTTAAAGAATCAGTTGAAGATTTCAAAAAATCACTCGATGCAGTAACGCACGAAGAAATTATGCAGTTTGTTTTAATGACGCAGTATTTCGATACGATTAAAGACATAGGGGCGAACTCTAAAAATTCAAGTATCCTTATGCCTCATTCACCTGGCGGTATGAAGGATTTTCAAAACCAAATTATCCAAGGCACTTTTGTAGGGAATGAATTGTCTCAATTGGATAGAAAAGGAGGCAAGAAAGAATCGAAAGAATAGCCTGATCTATGGTTTTGTGAAATTCAAATTTGATTTTGCATTTACATATTAATGAACTGATTCCTAGTGGGGTTAGTTCATTTTTTTTTGATTTGAAATAGTGTTATTTGTTTTTCATTTGAAGAGTAAAACAGTAAGAATGATTGCTGAATGTGGATCGCCTAGTTCCAACCAAAATGTAGAAATTAATTGTTCCATTTATGGATTTGGAATAAATCTGAAAGTATTTTCAAGAAGATTGGATTGTAGTTTTATTCAAAAACATGTCTGATCTGTAGCCAATAGATGTTTGAATATTTAAACATGTTTTTTGTAGGAGTTGAAGATAATTGAATGTTCCAGGTAAGGGAGATTTGAAATTTTTTCGAGAATTGGACGGTCGGCGAGACTGTATATCTATTCTGGTCAAAAAATGTACGACCATGTTGTTTGACTGAATTCATGAAAATCTCATTTCCCATTTTAAAAAGAAAAATGCAATCGGGATTGGTTTTAGATAAATTAATCAAGGGATAACTAATCACCAGTTGATAGCGAAAGCGAATATTAAATGTGTTTTTAAAAGAAGATACAGGTTGAATAAATCTTTCTTCGAATCTAAGACGATTATTAAAGTCGAATGATTTCAATTTAAATTTATATTCAAGGTCTTGATAGGGTCTATATTCTAAGGAGCTTAATCCAAAAGTGTTGTACACTCCTGACAGTGCAAATCCAAGGGTCATCTTTGCATTTGGTGCAATGGAATGAGAATAGCCTGCACGAAGAATATATTGTGACCTTTTGGAGAAGTGTTCTTTCCAGCGCACGCCTCCATCGATTAAAAGTGAGTTTTTATTCGAAAGTTTGATTTGTGAGTAATATTGAACCCACTGCTGATTCTCATTTTTAACAATGATTTTTTGTCCAAAACAAATGTGAAAAGATAAAAGAGTAAATAAATGGAAAGAGAATAAATAGATGAAATTAAGCTTACGAAAATTAAACGGAATCTTGTTTTTAGGCTTAATAATGTATTGAAATATCAAGAATTATTGGTTTAAATCTGAATCAAATTTAAGCAGACCTTTCTGAAAAAAAGCTTAATACCCTGGTATTTGCAGTAATAGTTATATGATTATCTGCTATGAATTAAAGACCACTTAATATTTCAAATCTGAATACTGGCCATTGGTGATGTAAATAGTGTCTGAAACGAATGGTCGAGTAAATTTCATTTGAAAGAAACCCGCTATTCTGCGTGTACTTGAATTGTTACTGGCAACAGCATGAGAGCCATTGGCCACTATATTGTATAAAACATTTTTATATAAAAGTGAATGTCCGCTACTTGACAATGTGTAATTTCCTACAGCGCTATTTGACCCCATATCGATTTGAAAATCAATACTATCATTAGAGGCTGCAAGATAAAATTCACCTGAGTTTTCGGACATTGATTTGGTTTGAAAAGACACTTCTTTCCCATTAAGAGTCATGACCAGCGAAGGGGTGAATACAATTGGACAATCTGGACAAACTCCCCCACAATCGATATTGGTTTCACCGGCATCTTTAAATCCATTTACGCATTGATCAGGCTCAGGATCTTTGTCTTTACAACTTTGTAGAATAAACAAGGATAGTAGTAAAAGGAATTTTAATTTTGTACCTGTCATTGCAATTTATTTGAGCTCATTAAAATACAAATATATAACGATTACAAAGCCTAGCTTGTGTGAATCAAAGGAAAAGGGATCAAAATTTATTGGTCTCTCGGCTATTTGTGCAAAAGAGGAAGAGGTGAAAGCTATATTGGAAAGTTGGCACACACTTTATCCTCAAGCAACGCATATTTGTTATGCCTATCGTTTGGGCGTCAGCGGAGATAAGTATAGAGCAAATGATGATGGTGAACCTTCGAATAGCGCAGGAGCGCCAATTTTAGGTCAAATTGATTCTGTTGGCGCTACAAATGTGCTTGTTGGTGTTGTTCGTTATTACGGTGGTACAAAATTAGGAGTAGGTGGTTTGATTTCTGCTTATAAACAGGCAGCCAAGGAGGTTCTTGAGATTTCGGGATTAACTGAGGTTGTTTTGACTCAGAAAATTGAGTTGACTTTTGATTATGATGAAATGCCTATCATTATGGATGTATTAAAACGTAACAGATTCAATATCATAAGTACAGAAATGAATGAAAGTTGTAGGCTGGTTTTGTCGTTAGACGTGGAGGAGGAAATTAATTGGGAGGAAATGCTTGGCATGTTCAAAAGTATAGAAATTAATAAGTTAGGTTTGAGCTAAAAGAAATATGGATTATAATTTATTAAAAAATTTAGTAGCCGTTCAAGGCGCTTCGAGTGATGAAAGTAGAATTCGTGATTTTGTACTAAATCATGTTTTAGAACACAAACAGGACTGGAAGGTTCAACCAAAAATAATAATGGGTGAGGAGTTTCAGGATCAGTTAATCCTTGTGTTTGGTCGACCTAAAACGGCCATTTTTGCTCATATTGACACCATAGGGTATTCAGTTGGTTATGACGATGAACTAATTAAAATTGGTGGACCAGCAAGTGTAGACGGTATTACTTTGGTAGGAAAAGATACGCAAGGTGATATTGCCGTAGAGCTGAGTTTATATGAAGATGATCACGGTAAAAATTATCCTCATTTCATCTCAGATCGTGTTTTAGACAGGGGTACCATTTTAACGTATCAACCTAATTTTCGAGAGACGGACGAAACGATTCAATCGCCTTACCTTGATAATCGATTGGGTGTGTTTGTGGCGTTAGAAGTCGCTAAAACTATGGAAAATGGGGCGATCGTTTTTTCTACCTACGAAGAACATGGTGGTAACTCAGTAGCTTTTTGTGCGAAATATTTACAAGAAAATTTTGCTACTCGACAAGCCTTGATTTGTGATATTACCTGGGCAACCGAAGGTGTTAAACAAGGGGGTGGAGTGGCAATATCCATGAGAGATAGTGGCTTGCCAAGAAGAAGTTACTTAAATCGAATTATTGAAATTGCTAGAGAGGAACAAATCCCGTTTCAACTGGAAGTAGAATCGGCAGGAGGGAGTGATGGTGGAATGTTGCAGAAATCAGATGCGTTGTGGGATTGGTGTTTCATAGGAGCTGCAGAAGAAAATGTTCATTCTCCTGATGAATTAGTGTACAAAAATGATGTAGAATCAATGGTAGAGTTGTATCAACTTTTGATACAAAAGCTTTAACATTTTCGGACTACTATTTCGAACGATTTGTTTGTTGTACATCTTGTTTATTATTTAGATTACCATTAGCTTAGTTTCGATTATGGGAAAAGCAGAAAAAAAACTGTGTCAACTTTACAAGTACGACAGAGAATTTTATTTAAAAACAACGAACGAACCCGCCTATTTTGCATCTGAGTTTGTGAAAACTGAACTGAACCCTGAGGTGGTTTCGTGGCTTAATTTTCATAGTATAAAATATACTTCAGAAATATCTAGCTTGTTGGGTAGCCTGGGGGTTGATAATTTGGTCGTTGAAGACGTGTATGCTGATAAGCAACGTCCGAAGATTGAAGAATATGACGGTTATATCTTTTTCAGTATTCGTTCCGCTTTGCCGCCAACCAAACCTGGGGGTGATTTAACTCAAGAACAAATTTCATTCGTACTTGGGGATACCTATGTTATTTCATTACAACAGAAAAAGTCAGACCACTTTACAGAAGTTCGGCAGCGTATTGAAATGCCAAAAGGACAAATACGGATAAAAGGTGCTGATTTTTTATTGTATCGTATGCTCGAGGCTGTGGTTGATAATTATTACGAAGTTTTGGATGATATCACGTCAAAAACTGAGAAAATGGAAGCGATTGTTTTAAAAAATACGCATGCTCAGACTTTGCAATTTATTGAAAATGAAAAAAGACGATTGGCAGATTTGCGAAGAATAGCCTTGCCTATGCGAGATATTTCCTCCCAAATTGAAAAAAGTAATAATCCGCTTTTCGACCCTGTGAATAAAGCTTATTTCCTAGACCTAAAGGATCATTGTTTGGGTGTTTTGGATGAAATAGATACCACGAAGCAAATATTGGAGGGGATGACCAATCTTTATTATGCTGTGCAAGGACAACGCATGAATGAGATCATGAAAGTATTGACGGTAATAAGTGCTATTTTTATTCCATTGACATTTATGGCAGGAATCTACGGGATGAATTTTGACAATATCCCAGAGCTGCATTCACGATATGGGTACTTTGTTTTGCTTGGCGCGATGTTAGTGATTGCAGTAATCCTTGTTTTTTACTTCCGTAGAAAAGGATGGCTGACTTAATTGAGCAAAAATAAAAACAATCCCTTGGTATGTTTGTTTTACTGATGTCAGGTAGATAGGCTACGGCATACACTAAATATAAAGCAAATGGCAGGTTATTATCAGTATACTACCGAACAGTGGTTGAAAGGTAGTTTAGATGAAGTTTGGGATTTTATGTCCTCCCCAAAAAATTTAAAAAAAATCACACCTCCGCACATGGGGTTTGAAATTACTACCGACGATAAAGTCTTAGATAAAATGTATCAGGGAATGATCGTTGGTTATAAAGTGAGCCCTATTTTGGGTTTAAAAATGAATTGGTTAACTGAAATAACCCATGTTGTCGACAAAAAGTTTTTTGTAGATGAACAAAGAGTAGGGCCCTATAAAATTTGGCACCACGAACATCATTTGGAGGAAAGTGATTCTGGCGTAATGATGAAGGATATAATTACTTACGTCCCACCATTCGGTTTTTTAGGTCGAATAGCAAATGAGATGTTTATCAAAAAACAAATAGATCAAATTTTCAGTCATCGATTTAAAGTTTTGGAAAAGATTTTCAATGAATGATTTAAGAGAAACAAAAAATCCCTCGCTGGATGGTGCTTGCAAATGTTAGTAATCTTGATGATTTAATGGTGGCTGAAGCAGAACATTTAAGCACCAGATTTAGTCTTCAAGAAACAACAAGATTTGGTAAACTTAAAGGATTACCTGCAGAAAC
>JAHKAT010000315.1 GCA_018825925.1 Bacteroidota bacterium
AATAAGCGCAAAAAGTAAATTTAGAAATGAAATCGTGGAGGTATAGAAAATAGCAATAACGATTATTGCTCCCAAATCATCCATTACAGCCAAGGCAGTAAGAAATATTTTTAGAGAGGTTGGGACTTTATTTCCTAGCAAGGACAAAATTCCAATAGCAAAAGCAATGTCTGTTCCCATTGGTATTCCTGCACCTTCTTGAAAAGGCGTTCCTAAGTTTAACAACAAGAACAAACCTGCCGGCAAAAGCATACCTCCCACCGCACCAAAAAATGGCAGGGCCGCATTTTTTAAACTTGAAAGTTCTCCATGATAAATTTCTCTTTCCAACTCCAAGCCAATTAGAAGAAAGAAAACAGTCATTAAACCATCGTTTATCCAATGCACCAGAGTATGGCCACCGAAGTCGTAATGCCAAAAATCTATATATTCTTTTTGCCAAGAGGAATTGGCGAGTAACAATGAAACCAAAGTAACAAAAACCAAAATGAGGCCTCCTGCTTTTTCACTATTAAAAAATTCATTAAACAGTTTGGTTAGCTTCAAATTATAATTTTTATCGAGTTAAAATAGCTTATTCCTAATCCTTCTTTTTTCGTTCTTTTTTAACTTTCGGTTCCTTTTGTTTTCTTTTTTTTCTCACTTTTTCGTTCGGATCACCAAATGGCATGGAATCATCTTCTTCTACTTCCACTTCAACTCCAAAAGTATAAGTTTCCTCACCTTCATCATTGTATTGACGATCTTCAAGAAGAACATCTTTCTTATAGATGGCTTTTCGTTTTAATTTTTGGTCCGGGTAATACTCTAAAAACTGCCCTTCCTTAAGGCCTTTTTTATAAAATTCCACACTTTGAACATTACCTTGAATGTAAAAAGCCTTGAACTCACCATTTTTCACACCTTCCTCCCATACTTCAGTTCGCATTAACGACCCTTCATTATAGAAGTACTTCAGCGCGCCATCCTTTTTCCCATTTTTATACGTAATATCATCAACCATTTTTCCTTCGGCAGAATACACTCTAAACTTGCCGTGCAATACACCAGCCATATAATTTGATTCCCTTTCTAAAGTACCATCTGGATAATAGGTTTTCTTAGTTCCATCGAGAAGGCCTTTCGAATAATTTTCAATCAATGTGGTATCGCCGTTTGGCTTGAAATAAATTGATTTTCCATTTTTCTCACCAACGAAGTAATTCATTTCCCAGGCCAATTGCTGAGTGCTATCATAATAATACAGCCATTGTCCATTTTCAACGCCACTAATGTGTGTGCGAACAACTTGCGGACAACCAGAGCGATAGTAAGTCGTATCCTTTCCTTCCTCTTTCCCATTTACAAAGGTTAGACGGCGCTCCAAGACTCCATTTGTATGACAGGTTTCGCAGGTTCCGTCAAAAGGCGCGCCGTTTTTGGCTATTGTAACTGTATTGGATCTTTCGTCGAACGACAACTTTTCGTTACAATCTACAACTGCAGCTACTTTGCCACATTGCCAATCCACAAATCTTCGTCCAGGTGCTGGTTTTGAACGCTCGTAACATGGTTTTTGAGCACTCATATCTGATATCTGAGCAAAAAAAGTTGTTGCAAATAAGACAAATGTACAGACCAATAAATTTTTCATTCTTTTTTGTTTTTCAGGATAGAAACAAATTTCGTTCCTATTTCAATTTCTGGTTATTTTTTTAAATCACTTTCTAATATCACCCTTAATCGCTCTGGAATTTCGATAGCACTATTTTTTGAAATGTTCCAAGCAACCATTACAGATTTTGCCTTCGTTACCAATTCGTTCTCCACTATAATTTCATAACCAAAAGTAAAAGACCTTCTGCCTATGTGTTCGACAAACATTCGAATTTTTGGTGTTTGATACAAAAATATAGGCTTTAAATAATCCATTTCATTTCTTACTAAAAGAAAGCCATCTTGGGTATAATCCCATTGTTCACCCAAAAGTTTTTCAAGATAGTAAACTCTGGTCATTTCAAGATAAGAAAAATAGACTGCATTATTTACGTGACCTAACAGATCGATATCTACGAATCGAACTTGTACTTCAAAAGGAGCAATCATTTTTTATCTAATTTTTCGTATTCAGAATTATTTGAAACAAATTCAGGAACCATGTCTTTCATTTTTGCAACTATCATTTCATTGTCTTGATTATCAAACAATTGAACCAAACTACTTATTTCAGCACTTACATCCCAATCTACTGTTCTTACTTTTGCTTTTAAAATTTTAGAATGGTGAGTTGGCAATGTATTTTCATCTTTCGCCAACAATTCTTCATATAACTTTTCACCAGGACGCAAACCTGTTATTTTTATTTCAATATCAGTGCCGAGTTCCAAACCACTCAAACGAATCATCTTTTTTGCCAAATCAATAATTTTCACTGATTCTCCCATATCGAAAACAAATATTTCCCCTCCTTCTCCCATTGCGCAAGCCTCTAGGACTAATTCACACGCCTCTGGAATAGTCATAAAAAAACGTGTAATTCGCTCATCTGTTAGAGTCACGGGTCCGCCTTGGTCAATTTGTTTTTGAAACAAAGGAATTACTGAGCCATTCGACCCTAGAACATTACCAAATCGAGTTGTAATGAATTTCGTCGAACCAACTTGATTACTTTTTTGAGCATACATTTCAGCAATTCTTTTTGAAGCGCCCATTACATTGGTTGGATTGACAGCTTTATCTGTAGAAATCATGACAAACTTCTCAACACTCACCTTTAAAGCGGCATCCACCAAGTTTCTAGTACCGCAAACATTGGTTAGTACTGCTTCACTAGGATTGTTCTCCATTAAAGGCACATGTTTGTATGCCGCCGCATGAAACACAAGATGCGGCAATGCATGTTTAAACAAACGAGCCATCCGACGTTCATTTCTTATGTCACCAATAATCACTTCAATGGGGTAAGATGGATTTTCAGCAATTAGCTCCATGTGAAAATCGTACAATGCCGACTCTGACTGATCCAATAAATAAACCGTGGCTGGCTTGTATTTCAGCAATTGACGAACAAGTCCAGAGCCAATTGAACCTGCAGCACCAGTCACCAATACTCGCTTGTTTTTCAAATCATTAGATATCGCTTTTACATCTAAAGATATAGGCGGTCGACCTAATAAATCTTCAATTTTTATCTTCCCGATTTGTTTGGTAGAAAACTCGCCGTTAATCCATGATTTTGGACTTGGCACCTTTTGCACTTTCACATTGTGTTCCAAGCACACATCAATTACTTGTTTCTGTTTTTCAGGATTAGGATTTTGGATGGCCAAGACGACCATAGTAATTCCTTCATCCTCAATAATACTCTTCAATCTTGAAGTATGGAAAATAGATTTTCCCTCGAGTCTTGTTTTATTCAATTTCTCGTTATCGTCTATAAATCCAATTAAATGGTATGAAATTCGGACATCCTTTTCTATAGTTCTTTTTGTAATTAATCCTGAAATTCCAGCACCGTAAATCAATACCCGTTCCGCTGTATCCTTTGATTTAATTGACTCTAAGTACATAACTTTGAAAGTGAACCTCGTTCCTACCAAGAAGAAAATTGAGACAAAAAACTCCAAAATCAATACAGAAATTGGGAATAAGTACACACCATCAATGAAATAGGATCTTAAAATTCCAAGTACTCCAAAAACGACACTACAAATAAAAGACGCCAGAAATATTCTTTTCAAATCGTCGGTAGAAGTGTGTCTAATTAAGCCTTTGTGAATTTTAAAACTGTAAAAAACAGCTATTTTTATTACTATATAAAAAGGCAAAGATTTCGATAAAATCTGCCATTCTTCAGTAATTAACTCACTATCTGCCTTTAAATCAAATCGAATTAAATAAGCAAAAGCTAGTGAAAATAGGGAAATCAATAAATCGATGACAATGATCACCCATCTTGGTGTATTGTTTTGCGGTACAATCCGAATCATCCTC
>JAHKAT010000316.1 GCA_018825925.1 Bacteroidota bacterium
AAGCCGCTTCTTCATATCCTGTCGTCCCATTTATTTGTCCAGCAAAATACAAACCACTCACTCTTTTCGTTTCTAAAGTGTGTTTCAGTTGAGTCGGTGGAAAATAATCATACTCAATAGCATATCCCGGTCGAAACATTTTTGCCTTTTCAAAACCAGGAATTGCCTGCATCGCTTTTAACTGAACCTCCTCAGGCAAACTAGTAGAAAATCCATTTACATAAATCTCTACTGTTTTCCATCCTTCTGGTTCAACAAATATTTGGTGTCTATCCCTATCGGCAAAACGATTTATTTTATCCTCAATACTTGGACAATATCTTGGACCTGTACTTTGAATCGAACCATTAAACATCGGACTACGATCAAAACCCTCCTTTAACAACTCATGTGTTTCAGGATTTGTATAGGTAATCCAACAATGTCTTTGTTCTTTAAGCGCTGCAGTATTTTGAAATGAAAATTTAGACGGGTTAACATCTCCTGGTTGAACCTCCATTTTCGAATAATCCAAAGAACGACCATCCACACGCGGAGGAGTTCCTGTTTTCATTCTTCCGGCCTCAAAACCCAACTTCAATAAGTCCTCAGTGATTCCGGTAGCAGATCTTTCTCCAACCCTTCCTCCTCCAAACTGTTTTTCTCCTAAATGAATCAAACCATTTAAAAAAGTACCATTTGTCAAAACAACCGACTTTCCAAAAACATCTATTCCTAAAGAAGTGCGAACACCAATCACTCGACCATCCTCCACAATTAAACCATTGGCCATGTCTTGCCAAAAATCAACATTTGGATTTGACTCCAGTAACAACCTCCACTCTTCTGCAAACATCATCCTGTCATTTTGAGTTCTTGGCGACCACATCGCCGGACCCTTAGACATGTTTAACATCCTAAATTGAATCGCACTTTTATCAGATACAACAGCCGAGCCACCGCCAAGAGCATCTATCTCTCGAACAATTTGGCCTTTTGCTACACCACCCATCGCTGGGTTGCAACTCATTTGGGCAATGGTGTTCATGTTCATTGTGATCAACAAAACTGAAGAACCCATTTTACCAGCAATGTTGGCAGCCTCACAACCAGCATGACCACCACCCACTACAATAACATCGTATGATTTAAGCATTAAATAAATGTTTCACGTGGAACAAAATTACAACAAACTAAAGGAAGCAAAAAAAGAAAAGAAACTTAGGTGTATGTTTCACGTGAAACATTAACGAAAAGACAAAGCCTTGTCTTCAGCAGACCGCATCTCAGCCGCTTCGTTTTCTGACTTGTCCTTTAAACCACACAGATGAAGCACACCGTGTACCATCACCCTGTGTAGCTCATCTAAAAAATCTATCTCAAGATTCTCGGCATTGTCGCGCACTCTGTCTACACTGATAAATAAATCGCCCGACACAATTTTGCCATCACAATAATCAAAGGTGATAATATCTGTATAGTAGTCGTGATTCAAGTGTTCCTTGTTTATGTTCAATAAGTAGTCGTCAGAACAAAAAATAAAATTAACATCACCTAAAGAATTGTTAAACGACTTTAAAACCTTCACCAACCACAACTCGGTGTCATCAGGATTTACCGGTAAGTCATCAATTTCCTCAAAAAAAAACTCGACCATTATTTTTTAAAGTAAATGTTCACCTCTCTTCCGCCGTCTGTATAGACCACTTCATCTGCAAGATGACGCATTAAATATATACCTCGTCCGTTTTCCTTCTCTATATTCTCAGGAGAAGTTGGGTCCTCAATATTTTCAAAATCAAAACCAGCGCCTTGATCTTTTACAGCAAAACATAACTCAGAAAGATCTTCAGCTACGGCAACCGCAACCTCCAGACTCTTGGATAATTTATTGCCGTGAATCAAAGCATTATTGAAGGCCTCTGTTACAGATATCAACACATTTCCATATGCATCTTCCGAAACACCACACTGATTACACACGCGATCTATTAAAGACTCCACTGTAGGGAGATGATCAAAATTAGATGGTACCGAAATACTCTCGACTGTTTTAAAACCTTCTTTCATTCAAATATCATTAAAGAGCAGAGTTGAAATAACTGTTGGCCTTGTCCTTGTAATACTTCTTTAAGGTTGGGTCAACACTTCTTAACAACTCCACTTGACGTAGTTTTTCCTTGTTATACTCATCAAATTGAATTTTGTTACCATAAGATCTATCTTTTCCCTCACTACTTTCCCTTTTTTCCTCAAACCCCCTTTCCATCAAAGCCTTTTCACTTTCTAGCAAACGAGTCAAAATTTCCTTTTGTCTTGATATTAATTGTGCATTAAAATTACGGTTCAATAAAGCTCTTTCTTGTTCTTCTATTTCCTTTAGTAAAGGATTCAATTGATTGCCTCTACCCTGACCATCCTTGTTTAATTCATTGCGCAATTGCTCAAGTCTCTGTCTAATCATCGTTTGCTCACCAACCATTTTTGCAATTTCTTTGCTCATTAAACCAGGCATACCCATACCTTGACCACCAGGTGACATGCCACCCGGTTGCTGGCCTTGACCTTCTTTCCCCCCAGGTTTTTTACCTCCAGGGTTTAAACCTTTCTCCATTTGTTCAAGCTGTTGCTTCAACATTTGTTTCATATCCATGTTGCCCATTCCTTGACCTGGTTTCGGTCTTCCTTTACCTCCCGGCTTGTCACAACTACCATTTCCTGGCTTTGAATTCATTTCTTGCTGCATCGCCTCCAATGCCTCGTTTAATAATAAAGCAAGGTTGTTATAGCTAGTCATAACCAGTTGCTGATTCGCATTTAACTCACGCCGTTGATGTTCGTCGATATGATCCACAGACAACTTGTGATTCGCACTAATGTCATTCAATTCCTTATCAACAAAACTTGCAATTTTCGGCTGTCTACGAGCAAGTGCTTCTAAACTGTCGCGGACAATTTTAGTGTCATCAATGATTGCACGCTGCTTTCTACCAAGCGCACGATATCTTGGATCTGCATCGTTCACCTTACTAAACGATTTCATTGTACTTTCTTGATCAAAAGACAACATCATAAGGTTTTTAAGTATTCTTTTCAAAGACTCAATATCTTCAGATTCTTGTTGTTGATTCGCTTCTTCTTGCATTTTATTCAACTCCTCAGACATCTTCTTTAAATCATCAGAACTATTCTTTTGATCTTCCTGCGCCTTGCTTTTCTTGTTTTTATCAAGGTTTTGAGAAGCACCGTCCATTTCATTTTGAATTTTGTCTTTCAATTCCTTTTGATCACCAATATCCATTGGTCGCTCCAAGTCCTTGTTTAGTTTTTGAATAGTATCAAGCTCCTTTAAAATATCTTCAAATTTTTTATTTAGTTCATCTTGTTTCTTTTTCAATTCCTCACTAGGGTTTTGTTTATCACCAGTCTCCTTTTTCAAGTCATCCTGTTCTTTAGAAAGTTTTTCTAATTCCTTTTCGACATCATCAATTTTTTCATTGACTTGTAATTTCTTTAACATCTCTAAACTTCGATCCAGTGATTTTTTTTGATCCTCAGCGCTTTCACTCAACTTATCCATGTTCTTCAACATTTCTTCTTTATTGCCTTTCTCCATTAAATCCTCAAGCTTTTTCAACAAATCAATCATTTCCTGATCCATTAAATCTTTCATTAAGTCTTCAATCATTTTTTGCTTTTCCAATAAATCAGGATCTACCTCACTAAGCTGATTCTTCTCTTGAATACTTTGATCCATTTTCTTTTGCAAGGATTCAAGCTGTTTTTGCAAACTCATTTGTTCTTCCGACAATCGTTGCATTTCATTCTTGTTTTTCCACGAAGACGATTTCGAATCATTCAACTCCTTATTCAAGCGATTGATATCCTTCTTAAACTCTTCAGCTTTTTTAACTACATCCGTCAAACTTTTATTAATCGATTTTTGATCCTCATCTCGCTTTTCATTTAACTCTTCAAGCTTTGGAAGTTTATAAACAAAGGTTTCACTTCTGGACGATTTACCTCCATTTACTCCATCGTTATCCGTTACTACAAACCAGTATTCTATTCTATCATTTAGTGTAAGTTTTTCACGACCAAAATCCACCGCATAATCAAATCGTTGACTAAGTCCACGCGGTTGAATCACCCTCATTCTTTCTTCTCTTACTTTACCGTCGTCAGAAGAAATTTTATAAACAAACTGAAGGTTACTTAAGCCATAATCATCATTCAAATTACCCGAAAAATAACGGACATTAGACATCAAAGAATCTTTTAATTCATTCACTACGATTGATGGATACTGATCCTTAACAACATTAAAATTTAAACTTATAGAGTCCACCACATTCGACCTATCATTTTTCATTCTTATCACCCACGATTCACTTTCAGTGAACTTTTTACCGAAATTGAAACCTTCAACATCAAACTTTTTACTAAAAAACTTCCCTTTAATAGTCGTTTCATTAACGTTTTTCACCAGACAAGAATACACTATTTCGGTGCCTTCAGGAATCGTTAAATCTGTTGCGTTCTGAACAAGTTCCTGTTTTCGTCCCAGATATGACGGATAAAGTAATTTCGCTTCCAGTTTTCCAACTACGGATTTAGGTATAACATTTACCACAAACTCTTCCGAAAAGAATTCACCACCTACAAATTTCAAATTCAAATTCTCCGACACTTTCGGAAACAGAAAAACTGCTTTGTTCTTACCTTCCCAAGACATGAGGTAGGTTCCACCATTTGCTATCAAATATATTTTCTCAGGAAATGCCGAACCTTTTAATTCAACCATAACCTTAAATTCATCACCTTCGTTAACCTCTTTTTCTGTATTCACCATGTTAAAAGAAAAAGGAGCTGGAGGAATAAAATCTTTATCAAAACGAACAACCCGTTCAGTTCCTTGAGTGATCAGACCCGGTGCGACAATGGAGATCGTTAACAATAGAAAAAACAAGGGTAATACAAACTTAAGGTACTTCCTGTTTTCACTTAAATCAATAGCATCACCAAAACTAAAAGCGGTCAGAGATTTCGACTTTTGCACCACACTCGCTCGAATCAATTCGTAATTTGCATCTTGCGCATTATCCTGCAACTGCAAGGTATTTACCAAGCGATCAGAAATTTGTGGAAAGAAATTACCTATAATACCAGCAGCTTGAAAACGATTTATCTTTCGACCAAAAGAAAACAACCTCATAATTGGTCGGAACAAATAACGGCCAAAAATATAAGCGTTAACCAGAATAAACGAGCTAAACAAAAACGCACGAACATAATTATTGAACCGTCCGAAATATTCTAAACTCGTAACCATTAAAAACGATGCAATCAAAAAAGCAAAAAACAACAACAATCCTTTGACCATTTCATTTTTATAATACTTTCTTATAAAAGCATCTATCTGTTCTATCAATCTATCAAATGCGGACATTCTCTACTGTATAATTAACCAACTAATATAAAACAAAGCCACAATAAGGCCTAATAAACAGTTCTTATTAACAAAGTTTATACTTCAGTCACTCGAGCGAAAAACGTATCTTTGCCGCAAAATTTTAGTCATGACGAAACCAGTACGCGTTCGATTTGCTCCTTCTCCAACAGGCCCTTTACATATAGGAGGTGTTAGAACAGCATTGTTCAATTATTTATTTGCCAAAAAACACAACGGAACCTTTATAATTCGAATAGAAGATACAGATCAAGCTAGATTCGTTCCTGGTGCGCAAGACTATATATTAGAATCTCTAAAGTGGGCCGGTATTGAGCCTACAGAAGGACCTGGAATAGGCGGTGATTTCGGTCCGTACATTCAAAGTGAACGACAAGAAATGTACCTTCCGTATGCTTTAGAATTAATTAATACCGAAAAAGCTTACTACGCATTTGATACTGCTGAAGAACTCGATTTAATGCGTGAAAACGCTAAAAACGCAGGAATGCCTAACTGGCAATATAACTCAATTTCACGAGCATCAATGGTTAACTCATTGACCTTACCTAAAGAGGAAGTTGAAGCGCGTTTGAAAAATGGCGATCCATACGTCATTCGTATGAAGATGCCTCGTAACCAAGATGTACGCTTTGAAGATATCGTTAGAGGTTGGGTAGTTGTCAACACCAATAACCTAGATGATAAGGTTCTGTTTAAATCTGACGGAATGCCTACTTACCATTTGGCAAATATTATTGATGATCACACCATGCAGATTTCACATGTAATTCGTGGGGAAGAATGGTTGCCTTCAGCGCCATTGCATGTATTATTATACGAAGCCTTCGGATGGGATGCGCCCCAATTTGCACATTTGCCTTTGTTATTAAAACCCGATGGAAATGGTAAACTTTCCAAGCGCGATGGAGATCGACTCGGTTTTCCTGTTTTTCCTTTAAACTGGTTAAGCACTGATAATGAGGTGTATCCAGGTTATAAAGAACAAGGATATTTACAAGAAGCATTTATAAACATGTTGGCATTTTTAGGTTGGAATCCAGGAACAACACAGGAAATGTTTACAATGTCAGAATTGATAGAAGCGTTTTCATTAGAAAGAGTCTCTAAATCTGGGGCTAAATTTGATCCAGACAAAACAAAATGGTTTCAACAACAGCATTTAAGGGCTAAAAGCAATTCTGAACTG
>JAHKAT010000317.1 GCA_018825925.1 Bacteroidota bacterium
CGCAAGCGGCATTATGGCTGTAAAAAATGCATTTTCTCAGATAAAATCAAATGAAAAAGCGAACGCTGTTTGTGTGGGGAGTGAATTGGCAAGCCGATTATTCAAGGCTTCACGCTTTGAAGCTCAAGGGGTAGATTCTTTGCCTTTTGATGCTGAGTTTCTTCGTTGGATGCTGTCCGATGGTGCAGGCGCTTTCGTTTTACAGAACAAGAAAAATGAAAAGGGTATTTCTCTAAAAATTGAATGGATCGATTTAAAATCTCATGCCAATGAATTTCCCGTTTGTATGTTCACTGGTAAAAACGATAATAAAAACGAAGACGAAAAGACATGGTTGGACTATCCTAGTTATGAGGAAGCATCTAAGTCTGGTGCTATCAATTTAAAACAAGACACGCGTCTTTTAGACCATGTAATAAAAGCTGGTGTAGCTCATTATTTTGATTTGATAGGTCAAGGAAAAATAGTAAAAGACCAGGTAGACTGGCTATGTTGTCATTACTCTTCTGAGGTTTTTAAGGAACCGATAAAAGAGCTGATGCATAAAGGAGGCGGGGCAATTTCGGATGAAAAGTGGTTTAGTAATCTCTCAACAAAAGGCAACACTGGAGCCGCATCCATATTTATAATGGTGGATGAATTGATGCACTCTGGTAAATTGAAAGCGGGACAAAAAATCGTCTGTATGGTGCCCGAAAGTGGTCGTTTTATTACTTCCTTTATGCAGTTGGAAGTCGTTGGAAATAATGATGAAAAGAAGAAATATCCTATTCGTGAAATAGAATCTCCAGAATTGATCATTGATAAAAACGAGACTTCAGAGTGGCTTATTCGAAATTTAGCGCAAGTTTGGATCGATTTTGAGGCAGATTTATTGAAAGTGCCTATTGTTACCAAAATTCATGCTGGTAATTTGAGTCTGGCAGACTACAAACTTTTATTGTTTGATTTGCGACAGCAAGTAATTGATGGGTCTCAATGGATTTCGCGCGCAGCTTCCAATATTGATATCGAATTATTCGAATTGCGATCAGCCTTTATCAAGCATACAGCGGCAGAACACAAAGATTACCAGATGCTTGAAAAAAATTACGAAGCCTTGGGTAAAGATATTGAAATCATACGCTTGGGTGAGAAAAACATAGGAACTGTTGCCCTTACTTCATTTATGTTCCAGCAAGCCAGCAAGTTAAACCCAATTGATCTACTTGGGTCCATGTTTATTATTGAAGGAATTGGCAAGCGATTGGCCGCTTATTGGGGTGAAATGATCAAAGATCAGTTAGAATTAAGTGACAATCAAGTTTCATTTTTTACCTATCACGGTGTTGCGGATGAAAATCATTTTCATAACTTGGAAAAAGCATTGAATCATCCGAAAATGAATTTAGAAATTGCAAAGAAAATTGTGAAAACTGCTAAAACAACAGCTAAATTGTACACAATGCAGCTTGAAGAATTGGGGAATTATTAAAAAGATGATTAACGAAAACATGAATATATCAGAACACGATGAAAGAGACCCAAACCCTTGGTTGGCACTCTATTTAGACGATAGTATTCCGATAAATAAAGAAGCAAAATTGGCCCTGATGAGAGATAATTCCTCAAAATCAGTGCGATATCTGTTGCCAATTATTCAAGTTTGGTCGAAGTTAACCATGTTTTTCTTTCATATTTTCAAGTTCTTCTTCCCTAAGCTTATCAATTCTTCAAAGTTTCTTCATCGAATTTTAGCATGGGGTTTGAAACGCTTTGTGAGTAGGGATGCCAATCTTTTGATTTTTAGGCATTTCCATGTTGGGACTGAGATCTTGCAATTCATCGCTGGCAATATTCCCGGCATTTCAGTTAATGGCACTCCATTAAAACCTCAAAATTTTGAAGATGTAAAAGATGATTTATTTCTCAAGCACGATTTAAATCTATACAATTTCGTCATACGGTTGAATTCTCAATTAAAGGAAAAAAATATTTCCATTCAACCTCCAGAAAAAATCAATC
>JAHKAT010000318.1 GCA_018825925.1 Bacteroidota bacterium
ATGAAGAAATAGTCGCTACCTTCAGAATGACGCTTTCCATTAAATCCAAATAAGTTCAATTCTTCTATCTTTGCACAAAATTGTACCGATGACTTGGATTTCCCCCATACAATTAAAAGAATTATTTACCACTAACAGCGCCTGTTTGGTGGATGTACGCGAAACCTACGAACACCAAATTTGTAAAATTTCTGCACTCTATATTCCTATGGCTGAAATGAAAAGCCGCTATCCAGAAATCCCTTCGGATAAAGAAGTGGTTATTATGTGTCGATCAGGAAAAAGAGCCGAAGCCGTGGCACATTTGATGGAAACGGAATTAGGATTTAAAGGTGTAAAAGTTTTAGAAGGCGGAATATTAAACTGGATTGAAACGATCGATCCATCCATGGAAACATACTAATTATGAGATCGACCAAAGATAAAATGCTACTTTCATTGAAAGGAATTGCGATGGGTGCTGCAGATGTTGTTCCGGGAGTTTCTGGAGGGACAATCGCTTTTATAACAGGGATTTACGAAGAGCTCATTTCAAGTATTAACACTATTAATTTAAGTGCTTTAACCACCTTGAGAAAAGAAGGTTTTGCTGCTTTTTGGAAGCAAATCAATGGAACATTTTTCATGTTTTTATTGGGTGGCGTTTTCGTGAGCATCATAAGTCTAGCCAAACTCGTATTGTATTTATTAGAAAACTTTCCTATTCAAATTTGGAGTTTCTTTTTTGGTTTAATTATCGCTTCAACAATTTTGGTTGGAAAAACGATTCAACAATGGAACTGGAAAACCATTTCTTTCTTTCTTATAGGAACTATTGTTGCTTTTTATATCTCAAGTATTCAAACAGTAGCTCACTCAGACGCCAATTGGTATATTTTCATGAGTGGTGCCATTGCGATTTGTGCTATGATTTTACCGGGAATTTCTGGTTCATTCATATTGGTACTTCTTGGTTCCTACCATGTCGTTCTAAACGCTTTAAAGGAAAAAGATTTATTCCTAATTGCTTTATTTGGAAGTGGTTGCGTTATCGGGATTCTAAGTTTTTCTCGCTTACTCAAGTTTTTATTTAGTCGTTTCAAGGAAATTACGATTGCTTTGCTTACCGGCTTTATGTTGGGTTCTTTGTACAAAGTTTGGCCTTGGAAAATGAAAACAGGCGACGCTCCTTTGGTTGTTCACAGCGACGGTCGAGAAGATTGGATGATGCAAAATGTATGGCCTGCAAATTTCGAAGGGGAACAATATTTAATAACCGCGATTGCACTTGCTTTGGTTGGTTTACTTTTCGTATTGGTGCTTGAACGATTTGCACCAAAGGAGAAATGAGTACCTACGGATTGATCGGAAAATCATTGAAGCATTCTTTTTCCAAAGATTTCTTCACCAAAAAATTCGATGCCGAAGGCCTTCGTCATTCCTATGAGAATTTTGAAATTCAAGATATTTCAGAAATCATAGCGATTTTAAAAACTGATATTTCAGGTTTAAATGTCACCATTCCATATAAGGAAGCAGTGATTCCATATTTAGATAAATTATCGCGAGAAGCTGAACAGATTGGCGCTGTCAATACGATTGTTTTGAAAGATGGCATTGCGATTGGGCACAATACTGATGCACATGGTTTTCAACAAAGCATTAAGCCATTCTTAACATTAGAGCACGATAAAGCTTTGATTATCGGTACTGGTGGCGCATCAAAAGCAGTTGCATTTGTCTTGGAAAATATTGGTTTGGAGGTACTTTATATTTCTCGCAATCCACAAAAAGAAAATCAGTTTGGCTATTCAGAGATCAACGAACATATGCTTAGAGCCTGCAAATGCGTTGTAAACACTGCACCAGTAGGAACCTGGCCAAACATCGACGATTGCATCGCTTTTCCTTTTGAATTTTTGACCGACAAACATCTGGTCATCGATTTAATTTACAATCCAGAAGAAACACAATTTTTAAAATTATCCAAAGAACAAGGCGCAGCTACTTTAAATGGCTTAAGTATGCTAAAGCACCAAGCTTTAAGGGCTTGGGAGTTGTGGATGTAAATTGGTTGATGTCAGATTTTAGTCTGTAAATCGACTGTTTTTTAGAATTTCAGGATCAATTTTAAACTTCAAGTAATGTCACAAAAAAAGGAGACCATTTCGATCTCCTTCTTAACATTCTATTG
>JAHKAT010000319.1 GCA_018825925.1 Bacteroidota bacterium
CCGCATAATCTTAAAATTTGCTGTTGTTGGATTACTTCCTGGTGTAGTGAAACCGTAAAAATTATATCCACTAGCGCATGAAGTATTTTCGTATATAGAATAATTTGTTGCAATTTGAGTAACCGTAGCACTTCCAAATTGAGTAATTTGATTTCCCGCATTATCTATGACAAACACCTTTTTCCCGCCTACGCCTGAAATATGGGTGTGTTCATCCTGGTCTATTGCCGGCTGAGTATGTCCTTTATGATCTACTGACATAAGACATCCATCTCCTTTTCCAGATCCCTGCGCCTGGCATCAAGCCTGGCCCATTGGTAAAGTTTTTTAATCAGCTCGCTCCCTGTCATTTGAAAACCTAACCTTCTTTGCAAATTCTTTATCTCCAATCCCTCTAATTTCTTGATCAATTAAATCCGTAGACTCTTCAAATTGCAATTGATATTGCTTTCGAATAGTTTCTAGATACTCTTCTATCTTTTTTAGAGGTTTCAAATCCTTGGTGCTTTGAATTTCACAACTCTCACATTTAAAATTTGACCAAATATTGGTTTCTTTTCCTATTTCATTATTCAATATCTGTACGGCGCGTTCCTTTAAATCTCTATTAAAATCTCTGTTTTTAAGAATCTCAATTTGGTTCAGTAATTCTGGTATCCAATAATCGCGTTTCCATCCACTTTCCACTTTGGTTTGATTCCATACGTACAATTCGTCTTGTTCTATAGACATGTTTTTTGTGGAAACAACCATTGCTTCATAAATCCAACGAGAAGTCATTATGTTGCCTATCCAAGGCACCGATTTTTGAGATGAAAACAATGGATTTAATTTATCAAACTTGACAATCACTCCACTAAATAAAAGTTGAGGAATAATCAGTAAGGGAACTACAATATAAATTACCTTGGCACTATTAAAAGTAGACGAGATTATTAAACCGAGCAAATTGCTAAAGCAAGCTGCTGTAAAAAGGATATACCAATGTTGAAATAACAAACCTTCGATTTCCATTAAATAATTTCCAACGAGGACAAAAAGAAGGGTTTGTATTCCGCTGATTAGGAACATGATAGAAATCTTACTCAAAAGATAAGATGCTTTTGAAAGACCCAAAAAACGTTCTCGCTTCAGCAAGTGTCTATCCTTTATGATTTCTTCTGCAGCTACTGTGAGTCCAAGGAAAAGCGCAACAATAACTCCAATGAATAAATACTGAGGTATATTTTCATTGTGGTATAAGGAATAGGTAAGTTCGGTTGAACCAGTATTTGAAACATCGTAATATTTCAAGAAAAAAGCCAAGATAAAAGCAAGAATAGGTGCTTCTAACATGTTAATTAAAATATACTGTTTGTTTGAAATTTTACTCAAAAAATCTCGCACGAAGTACACGTTCAACTGTCGTCTTGTACCAGGCTTTTTATAGGTTCTTTTTAAAGGTTCAACATGCTTTATTTCCTCAAAATCATCAAGAGAAGATTCGTATATGGAATGCCATTCTTTGGGTTGTACTTTTCTTGAAGGCGTGACATGACCGAATTCATCTATGATTTTTGATTCTATGATATTGAAGAGCAATTCTGGATTGACATTTCCACAGAAATTACATTCTCTATCTCCAGCATTCACATGCTCGGCGTGGGTTTTGAAATGAACTATCGCATCTATTGGATTTCCATCATAAACAGGGTAACCACCTTGATCTAAAATCAACATTCGATCAAACATTTTATAAATGTCAGAAGAGGGTTGGTGAATAACCACGAAGATTAGTTTCCCTTTAAACGTCAATTGCTTCAATAAGCTCATGATGTTTTCAGAATCGCGAGAAGATAAACCAGAGGTAGGTTCATCTACGAATAATACCGAAGGTTCTCTTATTAATTCTAATGCAATATTTAATCTTTTTCTTTGTCCTCCAGAAATGGTTTTAGCGATAGGATTTCCAACTTTAAGATTTCGAACATGCAGTAAACCAACATCCTCAAGTACTTTTACAACTTTTCTTTTGAGTTCGAGTTTCTTTAAATCAGCAAAACAAAGCTTTGCGTTGAAGTATAGATTTTGAAAAACGGTGAGCTCTTCGATTAACAGATCATCTTGTGAAATATGACCAATTATTCCGTCAAGCTCATCGGGTTCGGAAGTTAAGTTTATTCCATTAATAATAATTGAACCTGAAGTTGGGGTTATTGTTCCATTTAAAATATTCAACAAAGTGGATTTTCCAGTTCCCGAACCACCCATTATACCGAATAAATTCCCCGATTCAGCGCTTAAATTCAAATGATGAATTCCTTTTCGTCCCCCTTCAAATTGATATTTTAAATCCTTTACTTCAAAAGATATTTTTTGTGAAATTTGGTCTTGAATAAATCCAGCAAACACATCTGAATAATACAAGGTGCTGCTCTTAATCGTTCTTAAGGCACAGCCTGTCGAAAAAGGAATGATTCTCGAAGGATTTGTTCCCTGTCCATTGAAAACTAATTCCTCCTTCCCGAAATAGCGAACAAACAAAAGATTTTCACTCGCAATTCTAAAAAAAACCATGCGTTCATCCAAATTATTCAATTGGATCGACTTGGCACGTTTTAAAGTAATTGGCCTATTCTGAACATGAAGAAAAACTTCTTCGTCTAGTTCTTCTATGTCATTCTGAAGAATGAATTTTTTTAAATTTTCTAGAATAGAGAGAGAGACATTGAAAGTTTCAGCTACGGTATTGGTAAAATCTAGTTCTTGATTCGTAATATCACCATTCGTTCGGATATATTCCAATACACGAACAAGCACTATTAATTTTTGATTTTGAGTAAGTTCCTTATTAATTTGAGAACAAACGCGAAGAATTTTCACTGAATTTACGGAGGTTCTCTTTTCAAGACCGTGTTTTTTACTGGAGGGCTTGTGGAGTGTTCTAACCTGTTCAATATAATAATCTAAATAAAAATCAACTGAGGTTGTAGATAACTCATTTCTTAAAATTGATTCTACTACATCCTTTCCAACAATTTGTGGAATATGAATCTCGTGATTTTTATCTGTGAAATCTACCTTTGCCAAGATTGCAAAAAGCTGCATCAGGGCTTTTAGTATTTTTTCACTCATCTAATTGTTTGGATTTAATTTTTTTTAAAACCGATTAACATAACTGCACATCCTGTGGACTTTAAGTCATTATCTAACTCTGTTTGAATCACGACAGGAATAGTTGTCGGTATTTTAAAATCCCAATAAGGTGCATTTTTATGTTTTGCATTAGTAAACAACACATTGCCTTTGATGTCGCGTACTGTAAAAATTACATAACGTTCATTTTTTCCTGCTGAAGCGGCAATTCTGTAGGTTGAACCGCCATAAAAAGTTGTTTTAAACTCAGCTTGTTCGCGATCAAGGAAGGCTCTATAAATCTGTCCATCAGAAACAAAAGTCTCGCCTCCATTTTTACCATTTAAATAATTGCTACAGTCTTTTGCTATCTGTTCACAGTCCTGAACTTGAGCATTTAACCCGATAGATAATAAAATGAATGGAATAAAAAGTATTTTTTTCATAATTCAATTATTATTCAGTGATCCCTTTGCGGATTGATCTAAGTTTCATTGTGATTTGATTCAAAATATCGGTATCTATTTTCACCTCTACTTCGTGATTAAAAGTAGTGATACAATTCTTTTTATCCGTGGTAGGTGGCTTGTATGTATATATAAATTCAACTTTTTCAAAATAAAACTGCAAGTCCTTCATATCTCGAATTAACTCGTTATTTATTTTTTGATCATTATATTCTTCAAGTGCTTCAATGATGGTGTTCAAAGTCAACTGTTGTTCCCCAATTCTTTTAACAATCTCTGCCGAAGGTTTAATTTGATTCAATTCACACGCGATATACATAGATTCAATCCATCCACCGGCCAAAATTAAAATGGAGATGGCTTTGCGATTCGTGTTCTTTAAAAAGTTATCCGATTGTTTAAATGCGTCAGCGGCAATAATCATCATAGAATCTTGATTGGCTAAATTGCTTTCAAACCTTTTAATAAAGTTATTATCAAAAGCTTTATTCAATCCCAATTTCTCCGTTGTTTTTTTAATGGCAGCAAGATATTTTATACTTTGATCTGCTTTGTTGTAAATTGATACATACCCCAAATCTGTTCCGAAAACACCCAAATTTAAAGCCTGTTTGTAAATGGTATTGTATTCAATTAAATTATCTGTTGGGTTAACAAGGGTTGAATTAAAATCTAAATTCAATTCTTTTATCAACATCGAGGTTTGAATGGGGGATGGGATGCTGAAAATCTTACCGTCAAAAACAGTGTTGAGCGAACTGTTCGGGTCAAGAACTTCTTCGTCAATTTCTTTAGCAACTTCATTATTAGACCCTTTACAAGCCGTTAGCCCGATGAGTCCGAAAAGTATGACGCTGGTACCTATTGAAAATATTCTCATGTATCACATTATATAAGTACTAAAATAGTAATTTTTTAACGCGGGTCTGTTATTCCTAAATAAAAATGGCGAATTGAAATGTTTGAACGACGTTTCCGTTACCTTTGTTTAAAATTTGAATGTATGTTGCAAAGACCGAGGAGAAATCGAAAAAATGTTGCTATTCGTGACCTTGTACAAGAAACTAATCTAACAGCCGATCATCTAATATACCCAATGTTTTTGATAGATGGGCAAAATAAGAGAGAAGTTATCCCTTCCTTGCCTAATTTATTCCGACTTTCAGAAGATTTGGCCCTTAAAGACATTGAGGACAGCTTAAACCTAGGGATTCGAATATTTGATATTTTTCCTGCTGTTGAAGATCATTTGAAAAATCAAACAGCATCATATAGTTATGCCGAGGATAACTTTTATTTGAGAATCATTCGAAAAATAAAAGAAACCTTTCCTGAAGCTGTATTAATGTCAGATGTGGCAATGGATCCTTATTCTTCCGATGGTCATGATGGGTTTGTGGAGAACGATCTAATTCACAACGACAAAACTTTACCGATTCTATCAAAAATGTCGGTTGCCCAAGCACAAGCTGGAATAGATATTATCGGACCTTCAGACATGATGGATGGTAGAGTAGGAGCCATACGTAGAGAATTGGATTTAAATGGATTTACAGAGGTTTCAATAATGTCTTATTGTGCAAAATATGCAAGTGCTTTCTATGGTCCATTCAGAGATGCTCTGAATTCTGCTCCAAAGTTCGGAGATAAAAAGTCTTATCAAATGAACCCTGCCAACAAACGCGAAGCATTAATAGAAGCGAAATTGGATATTGCAGAGGGGGCTGATTTTTTAATGGTTAAACCTGCTTCTTTATATTTAGATGTGATTCATTTAATGAAAGAGAATTTTGAAATTCCTATTACGGCCTATAACGTTAGCGGTGAATACGCCATGATTCACGCAGCAGCGGAAAAAGGTTGGTTGGATTACGACCGGGCAATGTGCGAAATGTTACTTTCTATTAAACGCGCTGGAGCTGACGGTATTTTGACTTATTTTGCAAAAGATTTTGCTCGATTAATTAAAAGCAGTTAAAAATGGATGAATACTATGCTGAAAAGCCTGATATTTTAGAGAAAAAAAGTAAATCAAGACTGGATGTCACCGTTTTTTCAATGGTCCTTTTTGTCGGTTCATTTCTATGGTTTTTTCAAGATTCTATCTGGTTTGTCTTATCTCTTCTTCTTGTTTTATTGATTCACGAACTAGGCCACTTCTTGTTTATGAAAAAATTCAACTACAAAAATGTTAGAATGCTTTTTGTTCCGTTTATGGGCGCATTTGTACAGGGTAATAAGGAGAAGTATTCCCAAAAAGAGAGTTTTTTGGTTGTTTTGGCTGGACCAATTCCCGGGCTAATCATTGGATTGTCACTTTTTTATTATGCAATTCATACTCAAAATGCCATGTTCCTCACCTTGTCCTTTCTATTTATTCTTTTAAATGAGGTAAATCTCTTGCCCTTAGATCCTTTGGATGGTGGACAATTATTCAGATTGTTGGTTCAAAAAAATGAAGATTTATTTCAATTGATTTTCTCTTTAATTTCTTCGATTACTTTAATAATTATAGGTTACTTGATTGATAGTTGGGTACTTATGGCTTTCGGATTCTTAATGTCTTTTAGAGTTCGTAATGTGCAGAAAAACATGACTATCCGTAAGGAAATGACTGCTGAAAACCTGAACTTTAGGTTACCGTATAGTGAACTTTCCAATGCTGATTACGCAAAAATCAGACGATTTGTTATAGATAACAATAGAGCCCTTAAAAAGTATTTGGAATTAAACGATGATGATTCAAATAATGAGTTGCTTGTAGCAAAAGAAGTGAAGGCTGTTTTGGCTCCAGCTCTTATTTTTGACACTAATTTGATCGGTAGAATATTAGTCGCACTTTTGTGGTTATCCGCTTTGGTCGGACCTGTATTGTTATTTGTTTTTGGTGAATTTGACATGAATTGGTATTATGAAGCCATTAAAAATTGGGGATAGAGTTAGTTTTTTATCTAGCTCAGGCGGAGGACGTGTTCTTGATATAAACAAGAATCAAGTGCTGGTTGAGGATGAGAATGGATTTGAAAATTTTCACGATATCCACGATTTAGTACTAAGACTGGAAATAAATATAGAACAAGTTGAACTGAAGGATGTTACAGTAAAAACAGTAAAAAAACCTCAAAAAACCATCTCAAAAAAAGAAAAAGATTTACCTATTCTCGACTTGCACATTGAAAACCTAACCGATTCACATCGAGACTGGTCAAATCATGAAATTGTAACTTTTCAACTCAGAAAATTAGATGTTTTTTTAAATGAAACAGAAAGAAACAGACTCCCCAAAGTGATTGTAGTTCACGGCGTTGGGTCGGGTAAGTTAAAGTCAGAAATACAATTAAAGGTGCGTGGAATTCCAGGAGCAACAATGCACGACTGCCATTTTATGGCCTTTGGAAAAGGGGCGAGTGTTATAGAGCGAAAATTTAATTGGAAGTAATTAAATCTGGGGAAGATTATTTATTCGGAACCAAAACTATGCGCATCGTTGTGTCTATCCTCGATTTTATCTTTAATAGTTTTAAGCACTTGACTTAATGCAAAAAGTTCGGGTAGATTATTCTTATTCAACCATTCCCATCCTTCGTTTTCTCCATCGATGGCCAAAGCCATGTATTTATAGTCAAACAATTCTAGCTTTTCCAACCAGTTTAAAGCCTTTTGATCTCCTTCCATTGCATTAATAAATGCCATTAAATGCGGGAAGTTATTTTGCATAAGCCAATTTCTAGCTTCTTTCTTTAAATAGATAGCTTGATTAAAAATGGGAATTTCAGGATAACCATTTTTTTGAAGCCAAAGGGTAATTTCTTTATTCCCTTCTAAAGATTTAATCCAAGCAATAATGATTTTCGAAGAGTACGTTTTTAAATGATACTTTACCTTTTGAATCTCATTAGGATTAATGACTTTTTTATTTCGTTTAAACCAAGTCATAGAACTGAATAAAATTGGTATGAAATAATAATGGCGGCAACTATACCTGCAAAATCAGCTAATAAACCAGCTCCAGCGGAATATCTTGTTTTTGTAATTTTGACGGATCCAAAATAAAGTGCGAGTACATAGAAAGTCGTTTCTGTGCTGCCCTGCATGGTTGCGGCAACTTTTCCAACAAAAGAATCTACTCCAAATTTTGGATTGGAAAATAATTCCAACATCAATCCTCGCGCACCCGAACCGCTAAATGGTTTCATTAATCCAACAGGCAGAGCGTCAACAAACTCAATGTATTTCCAGTTTAATAAAGTTAAAACACTTTTTAAACCTTTCATGATTTCATCCAGTACGCCACTCGCTCTAAAAACAGCAATAGCCGCTAATATCGCTACCAGATAAGGAATGATTTTAATCGCTACATCAAAACCTCCTTTTGCTCCGGTAATAAATTCTTCGTAAGCATTGACTTTATTTTTTATCGCCAAAATTAAAAACGAGGCGATTACCGAAAGTAAAAATGCATTTCCACCAACTTTTGAGATTATTTCAGCAGTTTCAGGGGAATTTATTGCGATGTAAATTAAAAGGGTTACCATGCCTATAACAGCAAGTAAATAACTCAAAACAACCTTATTCAAAAGATTAATTTTTTGTTTGATGGCAACAAATGAAAGTCCTACAACAGTACTACAAGCAGTAGCCAAAAGGATGGGTAGAAAAACTTCTGATGGATTTGCCGATCCTGCAGTGCTGCGATAAGCTAAGATGGATACAGGAATCAATGTTAGCCCAGAGGTATTTAACACCAAAAACATTATTTGTGCATTACTCGCGGTGTCTTTGTTCGGATTAATCTCATGTAGTTCTTTCATGGCTTTCAAACCAAGAGGAGTGGCAGCATTATCCAAACCTAACATATTGGCGCTAAAGTTCATCATCATAGAACCTATGGCTGGATGGTTTTCAGGAACCTCAGGAAAAAGTCGCTTAAACAATGGAGAAACCCACTTTGTTAGCACTTTAATTGCACCGGCCTTTTCACCAATCTGCATGAATCCCATCCATAAACAAAGAGCACCAGTAAGGAATAGGGCAAGTTCGAACCCTGTTTCAGCCGCTTTAAAAAGCGAATCAACAATTGCTTGAGCGATGTTCATGTCCTGATAAAAAATAATCTTACCAAGAGCCATGGTGATGCCAACCAAAAACATTCCAATAAATAATCTGTTCAATAACATAATTCAAATATCAGTATTCAAAAACGTAAAGAAGATGGTTTAAAGAATTTACTATTCACACTTCAATGTGTTTTGCTTTCTCAAGACAAAGGTTGCAGAAATTATGAATTAGTTTATATCCCAGATTTCCAGATGTTTCGGGATGAAATTGAACACCAAAAATGTCTTTTGACGGATGTTTCATTGCTTCATTAACACAAGCGTCCGAACTGGCTAAAAGTATAAAGTTTGGTGGAATGGAAATCGTTTCGCAATGATCTTCGGTCATCAGGACGGGATTGGGAAGGTTTTTAAACAAAATATTATCTTCTAATTTTTCAATATCTTGCCAATCTCTATCTTCTCTCATTTTACTTCCGAAAGCGCCATGTAGTATTCCAATCAGTTGATGTCCAAAACAAATACCTAGCACTGGAATTTCCGTTTCTTTGATGAATTTAAAGGATGATAAAATATCCGTAAGATCTATTTCTGTAATCAGTTTTGGTGCTCCCGACAGAATAATTCCTTGGTATTTACTAATCGATTCTTTCTGCAGTTCAGTCCATAAAACTGTTTCACAATCCATTATCTCATCCACTGCTTCGTGTATTTGAGAAACTTTTGAACTACCAAAGTCAACAATTAGAATCATGCTTTTATTACTTTAATTCTTTTTCACCTTGCCTAATTATTTCATATTCATCCTTCGTACAATCCACTATAGTACTGGCAATTAATTTACCATTTCCACCATCGATGATCATTTTAACATAGGGTGAGTTATCGTATTTTTCAAAAATTTGATACGGATCAATAAAATAATCAAACAAATCATCTTCGTCGTTGTGTAGAGAAGTACAAGCGATTGGATTCCCTAAGCTTTCGATGATCTCAAGTGCAATTTTATTATCGGGAATTCGTATACCAATCTCTCTTTTCTTAGAATCAAACAATCTGGGCACATCGTGGTTGGCATTCAAGATAAAAGTAAAAGGCCCAGGTAGATTTTGTCGCAATAATTTATAAGTAGGACGATCAATTTGTTTCACATAATCAGAAAGATTACTTAAGTCGTGACACATCACTGAAAAATGGACTTTTGATAGTTTTTCACCTTTCAGATGAGCCATATTGCTCATCGCTTTTTTGTTCTTTAAATCGCATACTAATGCATAAACCGTATCGGTGGGAATAATAATGATTTCACCCGAGCGTAGGAGTTGCACAGCATGATCTATCAGACGAGAATCAATGTTGTTTTCAAGTATTTCAACTAGCATTCTTGAAATTAAACATTATTTTTTTGGATTCTTATAAATGTTGCAGGAAATTGCTCTATGGTCGCTTAAAACTTCTTTTTGTAGTTTAAAACGTGACGCAATCAAATCTTTTGAATAAAAAATATAGTCGATTCGACCAGCAGGTATTTTTCCGGCGTAGGTGGCGCCAATGCCAGAACCGCTTTCTCGAAAAGCATCAAAATAGAGTTTATTGAATTGGTTGTAGGTATATGAGAGTGGGGTATCATTGAAATCACCACAGATAATTACTGGATAAGGAGATTCAAGTGAGTGTTCGGAAACCTTTCTCGCTTGTGAGGCTCTCAAATGATAGGCTCTTTTTAGTTTCTTAACCACATTTTCAACCGCGGCTTTACGTTCCTGAACTAAATCTCCATTAGCGTCGATGTTAATAATGTCACTTTTACTAAGTTTAATAGACTGAAGGTGAACATTGTATATACGAAAGGTGTCTGACCCTTTAACTATATCTGAGAAAATACAATAATTATCGTTTTTTGCCTCTGGATTGTCCTCTAAAGCAACCTCACCTTTACTAATCATAGGGTATTTCGACAATGTAATAATTCCAAAATTGTGTCTCCCTTTTGATCTGTGACTATACCTTTCTTGGTAGTCCATAATGCCTAATAGCGGTATCAAGGTGTCTTTGGTCGAAAATGTTTTCGATTTATCCTGGTGATAAAATTCTTGAAAGCAGAGTACGTCTGTCTGCTCACTTTCGAGGTATTGAACTATTTTAATCCGGTTTTTGTTCGCTGTTTCTTGGTTCTCATTGTACAAATCAAATAGGCGGACATTGTAGCTTGTCAATGAAATACCATCTTCATCTTCAATTTCTTCGCTAGACCAAGCCAATTGACGGAAATGAAGTTTTCCACCTATTGCTATTAAAACGATAAAAACCAAGAGCCATCTAGAGCGCATAAATAAATGCAAAAGGCTAAGTGATAGTGAAATAAGCATGAAAACAGGGTAGAGCAACCCAAAAAATGCAATAGGCCAAAAAGTATCTGGATGGACAAAAGGGGCGAAGTAACTTAAAAGCAAACCCAAAAAGGCTACAACTGAAATGGATTTAAATATAAATGATGCAATTGGATATTTGGGCCATTGACTTTTCATTTCTTACTTTGCTTAAACAGAAGGTCTTTCTCAAATTTGCTTAATGAATCGTAACCTGAACGAGCAATTTTGTCTAAGATTTTGTCGATTTCTTCTTGTATTAGTTTTTGTTCCATGTTGTATTCTTCATCGGTTTTCATTCTCGGATTTTTCTGGACAACTTTTAGTTTCTTTTCTCTTGAAAAACTAAATCCTTTTTTGAGATCAGCAAAAACGGAAATGAACCAATTGATGATGTTTCTTTTACTACTTAAGTTTTTTACGGATAAATACCCCAGAAAAACTCCGCCTAAGTGAGCAAAATGAGCCACTCCGTCGTTAGAGCCTAATTGAAACAAATCAATAACGATGAAAAACAAAGCCAAGAATATGATTCGTATTGGTAATATTCCAAACAAACGAATCTCCAAGTTGGGTCTATAAAACGCAATAGCCGAAAAAATAGCCATTACAGAACCTGATGCACCAACTACAACGGTTTGTTGCATTTGTAAAGCTGGGAATAGGGCATGCGCCAATATTTCAAACAATCCACCAAAAA
>JAHKAT010000028.1 GCA_018825925.1 Bacteroidota bacterium
CCATCCATTTTTGGCATCATTAGATCTAAAAGAATCAATGATGGCTTAACTTTTTTGACCATTTCTATTGCATCAACTCCATTTAGAGCAGTGTAAATTTGATATCCTTCCTTTTTTAAGTTGTAAGATAAAAATTCTAATACATCTTGTTCGTCATCAACGAGTAAAAGAGTATAGTTGCGAGGTATGCCCATAATCTAAAAAGTCTTGTGCAAAAATAGAGAGGTTTTTATTGCCTGTGTTTATCAGAAATTTATGGCTAGGTTAAGAAAAAGGAGTCGTTACATTATGATAATGTTATGAACTTTTAATGTAAGGTTAAGGGTTTAAATACCAATGCTCAAATGACCAAGGAGTAACTTTGTACCCAATTAAAACATGAGACTTAATTTGTTTTTCGAGAAACGTTCGAATAAATAAAAAGAGAATTTGAATTTAAAAAGATTAAAAATGAGAATTTTATCCATTACTTTTTTATTAGTCACTTTAATGCTTTCGTCGATAGGTTTGTCGCAAAATGCAATGCTTACTGGAAAGGTTGTTAAAGTTGAAAATGGACAGGAAATACCAGTTGAATTTGCGAAAGTACTATTGTTGAATCCAGACAGCACGGTTTTCAGAGGTACCACCACAGATTTTGATGGATTGTTTAAAATTATTGGTGTACCTGGAAAAACATTGGTTTCTTTCCGTCAAAGCGGGTTGTTGGAAATTATTATGGAAGTTACATTGTCGGCAGGTCAAAATAATCCATTGACCATTACAATGGAAGCGCCCATTCAAGAAATTGAAGGTGATTTTACAGTAGTGGGCTATAGAAAAGCGCCAAGTTCAATTGCTGGAGATGATAACCGTCGTAAAGATGCTAGCAATGCAACAGACGGGATGACCAAAGAGCAAATGAAGGCAACAGGGGATGCGAATGCAGGTGATGCGGTTCAGAGAGTACCTGGTGTTTCGGTTCAAGGAGGCAAGTATGTATTTGTAAGAGGATTAGGGGATAGATATACCAAAACAATTTTGAATGGAATTGAAATTCCAGGTTTAGATCCTGATAGAAATACGGTTCAATTGGATATTTTTCCAACTGCCTTGATAGAAAACATAACAGTATACAAAACCTTTACCCCAAATTTATCAGGTGATTTTACTGGTGGATTATTAGATATAATAACCAAAGATGCACCGAGCCAAGAAGAGCTTTCTGTTTCTGGAGGTATTGGTTACAATTCAGTGACGACCTTTCAAAATGATTTCATGACTTATAAAGGAGGGAAATTGGATTATTTGGGAATGGATGACGGCTCGAGAGCATTGCCGATTTCTCCATCAGCTAGAACTGTAGATCCTTCATTAAACAATAAAAAAACCTATAAGCAAACAAAAGCTTTTAGCGGAAATATGGCGCCAGAATTTGGAGTAGCATTGCCAAATCACAATTATGGGATTAGCTATGGTAATCAATTCAAGAATGTTTTGAACAAAGAAGGGAAAGATTATGGCTTTGTTGTTGCAGCCAATTATCGTTACAACAATCAAAATTTTCAGGATGTTGAATTTGGAAATTACCAAAGAAGTCAAGACCCTAACAATACTAAATTGGAAACTTTCAGAGTTGCAAAAGGGAATTTGGCGGAAAACGAAGTGCTTTGGACAGGTGTTTTGAATCAATCGTTAAAGTTGAATCAAAATAATAAATTAGGCTTGTCATTGTTTCATACCCAAAACGGTGTGAAATCGGCTTCATACATTCGCGAGAATAACTATGAAGGAAATCAAGGTGTTTTAATTAAACAAAACTTGACCTATACACAACGACGAGTTACGAATTTAGATTTTAAAGGGACACACAACCTAACGAAATTTAAAATCAAGTGGAATGTGGCACCTACACTTTCTAATATTTCTGATCCAGATATTCGTTCTACAGTTTTAGAGGAAGTTTCTACGCCAAATTCAAATGGAGACACAACGGTTACTTATGAGTTGAATCCTGCCGTGGGATCGCAAATTAGAAGAATTTATAGAAATTTGGATGAGAAAAGTTTGAATGCGAAATTGAATTTTTCTTATGACTTTATGGTACGTGATTCGGTGAAATCAACTCTTTCTTTCGGAGCTTCAAACCTGATTAAGAAAAGAGATTTTAATGTTTATGATTATTTCTTTGAGGTTGCTAATTCTAATGAAACTAGTTTAGACCCCAATTTCTTTTTTCAACCAGAAAATCTATGGACTCCAGAAACGAACAAAGGAACTTACGTTAAGGGTCAAAAAGAGCCAGCCAATCAGTATTCAGGTGTGCAAATGGTAACAGGTGTTTATGTTATGAACGAGATGCCGGTTTCAGAAAAGCTAAAAGCGACATATGGTCTTCGAGCAGAAAAGGCTGATATTTATTACACAGGTCAAAACAATTCCGGAACATTAAAATATCAAAATGAAAAGGTTCTAAACGAACTGGATTTAATGCCTTCATTGAGTTTACTTTATGCAATGAAAGGAAAGAAAAATGCTAGTGATCAAACCAATATTAGAACTTCAATATCTAAAACGGTAGCTCGACCTTCATTCCGTGAAAAATCGATTGCTCAAATTTATGATCCAATTTTAGGAAGAACCTTTAACGGAAATATTCTATTGGCTCAAACTACTATCTATAATACAGACTTAAGATGGGAAAAATTCTTCGGTCGAACTGAGTTGATTTCAGCAAGTGCATTTTACAAGAAGTTCATCAATCCTATTGAAATTGCGACGTATGAGCAAGCACCCAATGAGGTTACTCCAGTAAACTCTGGTGAGGCAGACGTATATGGTTTGGAGTTTGAAGTGAGAAAAGCAATAGGATTTTCCAAAGAAGGTCAAGAGCATTTGAATTTTACAATTGGTACCAACTTAAACTACGTTGTTTCTCAAATCGATATGAAAAAAGTAATGATTCAAAAAGGTGAGAATTTGATTTCGGAATATGACAATAGAAGTAACAACCGAAGAGGAGACGAAGAAGTGAGCAGATATAGAGCCATGTACGGTCAGTCGCCCTATTCAATCAATACTTTTGCAACATTTTTGAATACGAATGCAGGATTAACATTTAACTGTAGTTACAACGTACAAGGACCAAGTTTAGCAGTCGTAGGAGTTGGTTTAATTCCAGATGTTTATGAGCAACCTTTTCATAGCTTAAATCTAAAGGCATCAAAAACAGCAGGAAAGGACGAGCAATGGATGTTTAGTTTGTCAGCTCAAAACATGTTAAACAATACAAAACGTCAATATTACGTGGCTTATAACACAGATAGAAAGGTTTACTATCAATATAAGCCAGGAGTGCAAACATCTGTATCGATTACCTATAAAATTAAATAAGTAAAAATTACAAGGAAGAGGAAGTGTGAACTTCCTCTTTCAGTTTAACATTCAGTTAACCTAAGAGTAATTATAAGATAAGGAATAGCTAAAGTTCAGTTTATAGTAGTATCTGACCTTTGTATCAAGTAAAAATTATAAAAAAAACAAAATGAAAATGAAAGTAACTAAATCAATCTTTATGACTGCCTTAATTGCTGTTTCTATGTCGGCTACCTCTTGTAAGAAAGAAGGATGTACAGATGAGGAAGCAATCAATTATAGCGAAAAGGCAAAAAAGGACGACGGGTCTTGTGAATACGCATCGACTTCCAATTCCAACACTGTTTCGGGAAACATTTCCTCAAATACAACTTGGTCAGCAGATAAAATCTGGATTTTAAATGGAAAGGTGGTTGTTACTAGTGGAGCCACTCTTACTATCGAGCCAGGAACCATTATTAAAGGAGCAGAAGGATCTTCTACGCTTGCTTCTGCATTGGTTATTGCAAAAGGGGCAAAAATCATTGCAAATGGAACGGCTGCCAAACCGATCATATTCACTTCAGTTTTAGATAATATTGAAATTGGTCAAACTGTAGGGACGTCATTGGCTGAAAATGCAAAAGGAAAATGGGGTGGATTAATCATTCTGGGGAACGCAAATATTTCTGCAGCAAATGGTGATTTTATTTCTCAAATTGAAGGGATACCTGCCTCTGAATCTTATGGTTCGTATGGAGGAAATGATAATCTAGATAATTCTGGGGTATTGAATTATGTTTCAATTCGTCATGGTGGAGCTTTAATTGGAGCAGGTAACGAAATCAATGGTTTAACCTTAGGAGGTGTTGGAAGCGGCACAACAATTACAAATATTGAAATAGTTGGAAATTTGGATGACGGTGTTGAGTTATTTGGAGGAACGGTAAATATTACAAATATACTTGTTGCTTATGTCGGCGATGACGGGATTGACATTGATCAAAACTACGCAGGAACAATAGACAACTTTATTGTTATACAAGATGTAGAATCAGACAAAGGCTTGGAAATTGATGGGACTGAAGGAACTACCCATAAAGATGGACTTTTCACACTTTCAAATGGATCTGTATATTCTAAGGATGGAGCTCAACGTCCGGCTGATTTCAAAGATAAAGCACAAGGAACAATTGAGAACTTGAAAATCTATGGTTTTACCAACGGTAAAATTAAAGTAAGAGCAAGCTACCAAAATGAATGTGCAGATGTTAAAACAGATGCTTGCAGTAATTTAATTGCTGCGTCACCTAAGTTGATTTTCAATAATTGTGAAATTAATGACGGAGTAGAATTGTATACAGGATCTACAAATTCTTCACAAGTAGCGTGTCCAGTTCAAGCTTCAGATGTGAACGATGCTTCTGCTAAAGTAGTGTCAGTAACCGCTGTGGGTGGATCGACTAGTTCATTTGCTTGGTCATGGACTGCAATGAGAGATAAATTTTAAGAATAAAGTTTCAAAAAAACAGAGTCAAAAGAAAGGCGGATGAATTTCATCCGCCTTTCTTGATTTTACTATTTTCCTATTCTATTCATCAATGAATTTATAGCCAACTCCTTTAATCGTTTTGATATATGATTCACCAATTTTTTCTCTTAATTTCCGGATGTGCACGTCAATGGTTCGGTCGCCAACGATTATTTCTGTGCCCCAAACCTTCTCCATAATATAATCTCGTTCAAAAACATAATCTGGGCGCGACATTAAGAGTGAGAGCAAATCAAATTCTTTTTTAGGGAGATGAATTCTATTTCCTGCTTTTTCGACAATATATTTTTCACGATTGATTATCAAATCAGAATTTGCTTTCTCAATAGTTTCTATTCTGTTTCTTCTGAAGAGCGCATTGATTCGAGAGATTAAAAGTCTAGTTTTGATTGGCTTAGAGATGTAATCGTCCGCTCCAGCGTCTAAGCCCGCAACTTGGGAATAATCCTCATTTCGAGCGGTTAAAAAGCAAATCAGGGTGCTTTCAAAGCCTGGAGTATTTCTAATGTTTTCACAAACCTCCATCCCATCCATTTCAGGCATCATTACATCCAGTAATATCAAGTCGGGTTTCATTGATTTGGCAATCTCCAAAGCCTGTATTCCGTTGGATGCCACTTGGGTAATAAATCCTTCTTTGTCGAGGTTATATTGCAGGATTTCTCTGATGTCCTCTTCGTCGTCTACAATTAATATCGATTTGTGCATGTTTGTTTTTTGTGTTCATCAAATTAAATGAAACTTCTAGTTGATAAATTTAGCCATAATTAATTTCTCATCTTCATTGTTCATAAAATCTTTACTTTATGAGATGTTCTGCTTGCATAATTAACAAAGTTTTGTATCTTTGGGAAAGTAGTAGTAGGTTAGGTTGATTAGTGTAGCAAAAGCTTTAGGCACCTGTCTAAAGCTTTTGTTGTTTTCAATGTGAAGCTTGTATTAAGATTTCATTCCATTTCCATTTTCTTGAAAAACTCACATTGAATTGAGTAAATTTGCCCAAAGTTTCAAAAAGTAGGTTACAAATGGGTTTATCCAGATTTAATATAATGCTAGTTTTAGTTCTCCAATTTTTTGCCACGTCGGTAGTATGGGGAGCTGAGCCAAAAATTCAGACAAGACAGTCTTTTTCAGATTTTATCGAGAATATTAATTCATCGGTAAGTGGTAATGATGCTGAAATTTCATGGAATGTGAAATACGACAAACTACCGTTAAAAGGGAAGTTGGTCATTCGTTTTCTAAAAGAGAACATGACTAAATTGACTAGAAATCCGAAATGGAAATATACAGAACCAATAGATGCGAACAATACTAGTTTTACTCTAAAAGGAATGCCGGTTAGTGAAAAAATGGCTTATTCCATTGGTATCCAATTTGACGGCGATTCAAAAAAACAAATAGTTTGGTCTAAAACAAAATCTTTCACAACCCAACGTGGATGGGAGTTTGGGAAAGGATTATTGATGAGAATTTTAATGTTATTGGGATCCTTAGGTTTATTCATCTACGGGATGAAAATAATGAGTGAAGGGATTCAAAAAGGGGCTGGGAATAAATTGCGTGAAATTCTTGGATCAATGACCAGTAATAAAATCAAAGGAATTTTTACTGGATTTTTAACCACTTCTATTATTCAGAGTTCAAGTGCCACAACGGTCATGGTAGTTGGCTTTGTGAATGCTGGTTTGTTAAGTCTCAAAGAGAGTATCGGCGTGATCATGGGTGCCAATATTGGAACAACAATTACTGCGTGGTTAGTCGCCTTTCTAGGGTTTTCCGTGTCTATGTCGGATTACGCTTTACCCATATTTTTGATTGCAATTCTTCTTTTGTTTACCAGCAATGCCCAGTTAAAGTCATGGGGTGAAATGTTGGCAGGGTTCGCTTTGTTATTTATTGGTTTGGAGCTGTTGAAAGGCGGTGTACCTGATGTTAAAGGAAGTGTAGATTCCTTGGCATTTTTGAGTAGCTTGTCAAATCACGGTGTTTTTTCTGTGATATTATTTGTCCTCATAGGTACGTTTGTCACCATTATTGTTCAAAGTAGTTCGGCAGCAATGGCGGTTACCATTTTGTTGTGTGAAAGAGGGATTATACCTTATGAAATGGCTGCGGGTATGGTTTTGGGTGAAAATATAGGAACTACGATTACTGCAAATTTAGCAGCTATCGTTGGAAATGTTCATGCAAAAAGAGCAGCAAGGGCTCACTTTATCTTTAACGTGTTTGGTGTGATTTGGATGGTAATTGTTTTCCCTTTCTTCTTGGATATGATTAATTATTTGATCTCCTTGAAAATGCCAAGTCCATTAGTGGATCAAGATTCACGACCTATTGCTCTTGCTTTATTCCATACAATGTTTAATGTTTTAAATGTTTTGATTTTAGTTTGGTTTACCAATTTAATAGCGCGAACTGTAGTGCGCATGGTGCCTTCTAAAAGTGAGGCTGATGAAGAGTTTAGGTTAGAGTATATTGCAGGTGGTATGTTGAGTACACCTGAACTTTCCTTACTAGAAGTGAAGAAAGAAATTGTGAAATTTTCCGACATCACCTCAAGAATGTCCGAAATGTTTATGGATTTATTGTTCGAAAAAGAAAAGAAAAAGAAGAAAAAAATTCTTGAAAGAATTGAAAAATATGAAGTAATCACGGATCGCCTTCGCGAAGAAATAATGGCTTATCTAAGTAGATGCGCTGAAGACGAACTTTCTAAAGAATCTCAAGAAAAGGTGCGTGCCTACATGGCCATCAACAATGATTTGGAAAGAATCGGTGATATTTTCTACCAAATGTCATTGGTCTACCAACGCAAGGAAGATGAAAAAATCTGGTTCTCACCTGAGCAAAGAAATAATATAAAATTGATGTTATTGGAGCTAGATAACGCATTTTTGACCATGTCAAATAATTTAGGATCCGCTCCAGGGAAAGCTGATATTGAACTAGCCTACAGAAATGAGGAATCAATCAATGCCATGCGCGACAAATTAAGAAAGGAAAACGACCAATTGTTCGACTCCGAAGAATTCAATGTGAAAAGTAATGTTGTTTATACAGATTTAATTTTTTCATGTGAACGAGTGGGTGATTTAATCATTAATGTGAACGAGGAATTGAGAATCAAAAGGTAATCTTTGCTCATTTTTAGTTACTTTTCTGCTAACATATCTGAATGGAAGCAAAAATACTTTTAGTTGAAGACGACACAAGCCTAGGCTTTGTAGTTTCTGATCATTTAAAATCATTGGGATACAAAGTGACGCTTTGTATGGATGGCGTGGATGCTCAGAAAAAATTCAATGAGGAAACTTTTCATCTTTGTTTGTTTGATGTAATGATGCCTAAAAAGGACGGTTTTACTTTGGCTTCAGACATTCGTCAAACAGACAAGAAAACGCCCATTTTATTTCTAACAGCAAAAGCAATGATTGATGATAAAATTGCTGGGTTCAAGGCTGGAGGGGATGATTATTTAACCAAGCCTTTTAGTTTAGATGAACTAGAAATGCGGGTCATGGCTCTTCTAAAAAGAGTAGATATCAGCCTTGTGAATAAGGAAAAAAGTCTCTTTCAGTTGGGGTTATACAAATTTGATAGTGACGAACATACTCTGGTAATGAACGAGGAGGTAAAAACTTTGACAAAAAAAGAGAATCAAATTTTAAAAATTCTTTGCAAACATCTCAATAACGTCGTGCCTCGAGAGATTGTTTTAAATGCTGTATGGGGACAAGACGATTATTTTGTGGGGCGTAGTTTAGATGTTTTTATTACCAAGATTAGAAAATATTTAAAAGAAGATTCAACTGTTCAAATAGCTAATATTCATGGTGTTGGATTTAAATTGACAGTAGGTTGACATGAATATATATTTACTTCATATAGAAACAAGCACCAAAGTTTGTTCGGTCGCAATATCATTGAATGGTGACTTGCTAGAGTTGGTAGAATCCAATGATGAAGCATATTCTCATGGTGAAAAACTAACTTTATTTATTCAAGATGTAATCGGAAAAGCAGGGATTTCTATCAATGATTTGTCGGGTATATCTTTAGCTTCTGGTCCAGGTTCTTATACTGGTTTGAGAATAGGAGTTTCTGTGGCCAAAGGCATATGCTATGCATTGAAAATACCCTTAATCGGTATTGACAGCTTGACCTCCTTGCACGAAATCGCTAAGTTAAATCACTCAAATATTCCTATAGCCTGCCTAATGGACGCTAGAAGAATGGAAGTTTATTCTGCTATTTACTCCGTAAAAGGGGAAGTGCTAAAAGAAATTTCCGCAGATGTTCTGGATAATGACAGTTATGCTGAATTTGACCATTTAGTTTGTGTAGGCGATGGCGCCGAAAAAACCAAGGAGTTGTGGTTGAATCGAAATTATTTGTATGACCTTTCAATCCGCGCTTCAGCCAAAGGCCAAGTCAAGCTAGGTTTTCAAAAATTTCAAAATTCTCAGTTTGAAGATTTAGCCTACTTTGAGCCTTTTTACTTGAAGGATTTCTATACGCCACCTCCAAAAAAGAATAAGGTTTAAGGTTTTAAGTCATTCAAGAATGTTTCACTTTGTCCAGCTTCAATGGCTTTAATAAAGGCAGAGCCAATAATTGCTC
>JAHKAT010000320.1 GCA_018825925.1 Bacteroidota bacterium
TCGATAAAAATAACCAAAAATGATTCCAATGCTTCCTATGATGCAAAGTACAAAGGGCAAGTACATCCAGTTTCCAGGAAGTTTTTCTATCCACTCAAAAGCCAAATAGCCAAAATGAAAACGAGGTTCAATGTAGAGTGTTTCCACCCAGCCATTGATTAAAAACCGCAAGGTTCCAAAAAGCAATAATGCTCCAAAAATTATCCTAAAAACAATCAGTGGAGCAATAGAAACTTGCTTTTCAAAGTAAGAAAACACCTTCGATTTAATCTCCGTCATTGTCTTGATAAGTGATCAAAACTCCGAAAGAGGAGGTCATGTCTGTCTTGATATTCACCACCTGCTGACTCAAAAGAAGATAAAGGTCTTCCATTTTTTGAGGTTCGTCGTTTGTGGCAGCGGGGAAGGAGCTATTAATTGAATTGGCAGTGTTGAGAATTGCATCGAATTTGGAAAGAATTTTCTCAGTCAATTCACCTTTTTCCAAATGATTTAAATAATTGTCAAAACCAATGCCGTTTTTTCCTTCAAACAATTCGCGAAGTGTCCGCATGTTTACCACAAACAATTCTTTTGAAAATTCTTTGTAGCGAGATTCAAAATAATCAGGCAAAGCAAATCCCAAGCTTTGTTTGCCCATAGGAATTCCGACTTTTGCATTTTTTGTTAACTCAAAATCGCGATTGAATTCATTCACCAACAAAGAAAACGAGGAGGTTGACTCTGTACCATCCTTACTAATAAAAGTGGAACGATAAGAATTCCAACCATTTGAAATGGTGGCAGCATCATTTTTGATTTTTGAAATCAAATTACGAGCATAATCTCTAAAATCGGCTTGTGAAAAGAACGTTCTGGAGTTTTTGCGAAAAAATATAAAATCAAGCGCTGGAAATCCGATGGCACTTAGGTTGGCTGCGCTTCCCAAATTGGCATTTCCTGCCTGTACATTCGAAAGAATTTTGGCCGTGTCTGTAGGGTAGGTATTCATTGCTGCTTTTAAACCATTATCCCTAATAGGCCCAAAATCAAACGGATTTAATTTTTGCCAAGCGAGATAAGCTTCACTGTGCGCTGCTTGTAATATTTCAAAATCTGCATTTGAAAGTGATAATTCAAAAGTTGAAAAAGCATCAAACAATTGATTTGTTTTTACTGCAAAAGATTGAATATTGGGCAGAATGATTTGATCGGCTACATTGGTGAGCAGTGCTTGTTTATCAAATGTGACAGATGGATCTGTTGGATTTTCTTTTTTACAAGAAAAGGACAAAATACTGATACAACCAAAGACAAGAATTACTTTTTTCATGACCAAACGTCTTTTATTTTAATATTTTGCGGTTAAAACTGCTTTTATTGAATTGATGTCACCCACTGTCATATCCCAAAAGTTTGTTGAGAATAAAGACATTAAAGCGGTGTGCTCCGTATTATTTAAACGGCGAGTTCCTTCTGGTGAATAACGCAGATTATAGCAAAAACCGTAGGCTTCAGAAAGAACGTGGAAATACTTCGCGTTGTCAGTTCCAAAAGAGGTTATTGCTAGGTTTAAATAGGTCAATGCTTGATTTGCAGAGATATCTTCCCACTCTTTTCGAATGGCTTCAATTGCTGCGTCTCTATCTAATAAAACATTAGCTCCTATTGCCGCTCTTCCTTTTAGATAATTATTCATCATGTCTGCATTGGAATTTAAAGAAGTGTTTTGCGAGTTGCAATATTTACCCCAAAAACTGGTTGGAAGGGTGGAAGGAAAAGTCGTGCTTACTCCAAAATACCCAAATGATTCGTCCCAATGATGCTGCATTGTGGTGTAGTATTTACCAGCTGTAGGGTCAACGGCCGTGGTATTATTTACATTCATTTTTTCGGCTCCAAAATAAACATTTAATGCTTGATTCATAAAAACAGATCCCATGATCACTTTTTCAATCACTTCAGCAACATCCATCCCGTTTTCGTCAATCAAATAGGATTTAGTTCCTGTGGTTAAAACACCAGCTTGCCCACTTTGCGCTGTTTGATTGTAGCTTAAACTTGCAGTTGCCGCATTTTGAAGCAGGGTTTCTACAAAACTTTGGTCAGGCGCAAATGTTTTGTCTTTTAATTGTTTAGAACTTGAAAAAGAAAAATTGTTATTCCCATTTCCTCCTGTGTTAACATACATGTCTAATAAATCCTGGCTATTTATTGCTCCGGTTTTTCCACTTTCAACCAATTCAATTATCTCAGACAATTGATTCAAACGCTCTGTTTGTCCGCTATAATCTACTGTATTGTTACCATTAACATCAGTGAAAGTATAAGTGGTAGGGATCGTATAATTTGAAGTAGATGATACTGTATAGGTGCAAGATCCATCATCTATTTTTGCTTTGGACGAATAATTATTTGCTGTTTCATCTGTACATCCTTCTTTTTTACAAGATGTTAAAAAAACGGGTAGAGCGACTAAGGTAAATATGGCTACTGAAGCTATTTTCATTGTTATAAAATTTATACGACAAAAATAGATTCAGCAAAAGGATGGTACAATACCTTTAAAAGGTTATTTTTAATTAATCTAGATAAGGAGAAGAATTAGGGTCTAAAAGGATCTGAAAATTTGGGATTGTTTAAAAATTGATGGTCGGTTAACGAGTGAAGAAAGTTTATTATATCTGCTTTTTCTTGGCTATTTAATTGAAGTCCAGTTCCTTGTGATGCTTGAAGAGCCCCGTCTAAAGTAGATGAAAGTTTGACTCCATTGTTATAGTGATCTATCACTTGTTCGAGGGTTTGAAAACGTCCATCATGCATGTAAGGGCCAGATACAGCGATATTTCGCAAAGTTGGCGCTTTAAATTGGGCTCTATTATTAGCGTTTTTTGTTACATTTTCTCGGCCCAAATCTTCGAATTCATTTTCAAAATCCAAGCCGTTATTTCTGTATACATTGACCTGAAAATTATTGGAACCATGACAATGAAAACAATCTCCTCCTGAATCATCGGGAAAGAATTCATTGTATTCTTGTTTAAATAAATTGAAGCCACGGAGCTCACTATCGGATAATTGCACCTTTCCAGCTAAGTAGCGGTCAAATTTAGAATCATCAGAAACGAGTGTTAACATAAATGCTTCCAGTGCAAAACCAATTTGTTGTTCTGTGATTTCAGTTTCACCAAAAGCTCTGAGAAAGAAAATTTTATTGATAGGATTAATGTTTAATTTATTAATGACTCTATCAATGGTTTCCTTCATTTCAACTGGATTCATAATAGGGTCGATTGCTTGATGGCGAAGCAGAGTTTGTCGGCCGTCCCAGAAAAAACCATTGGTATTGTATGCCATATTAACAATTGCCATAGAGTTTCGGTCACCCATTGCGCCGCCAACTCCACGTGATACAGGACGAGGGTCTGAAAACGCATTTTCTTGTCTGTGGCATGTGGCGCAAGATATTGAGTTGTCGAGAGAAAGTGCACGGTCATAAAAAAGTCTACGTCCGAGTTCAACTTTTGCTATTGTTAAAGGATTATCAAGAGGTAGATTGGGATTGGCCAAAGAATTGTTTTGAAAATCGATCACATAGGGTGTCGGGTCGAATTCAGCTAGGCGAACATCCGACATTGTGCTTTTCTTGCAAGCCCCCAATAAAAGAAAGACAGCAATTACAACTTGGAGGTTTTGAATAAAGTGTTTATTTTGATATGACATGACCTAAATTTAAAATTACAAGCATTAGTAGAATTATGCAAAATAATGAGGGGAAATCTATTATTTTCTAACGTAAGGCTTGGTTTATTATTTTAATACTGAGTTAGATTGTCTCATTTATTAAAAAACACAATGGAAATGAGAGTTGAAAGAGCTTCGTTATTCCTTGAATAAATCTTTTCACAACGCATAAATATGTTCGAACGTGGAATAATTAGGAAATAATCTGGAGTAGTATCAGTCCTATATTAAGAATAGCAAGGTCTAAATTTGGAATAGCGTAAGAATGAACGATTAAATCCAAGGCATTAAGCCAAGGTAATGTTCTTTTTTAGTGAGATAGTGTCTTGCAAAGAATATTTGGCAGCCTTTCCTGCTCCTTGTTTTTGTAAAATTTGTTTGTTTATTAAGTCCTGAATATCGCTTAAAGCTGTATCAAAAGTGACTTGTGTTTTTTTACTCCAAACATTAGCATTAATCGTCCTAATAGGTCCGTTTAGCATTCCATTTAAAACACTTATTTGTCGAGGATTTAATTCGAAATCGCCATCAACGATATCGGTTATGTCAGTTGCCAGGTTTTTAATTTTTTGTTCGGCACATTCAAAGGCTAAGCTAATTTTATCGAAAAACCAATTCAACCAATCCGTAACATCACCATTTCCTTGTCGCATGTCTTCTAATAATTCAAAATAGACGGTCTTATCTTTCATTAAAAATTCACTAATGCTAAAGACATTGGGGTGATTGTTTTTTTGATTTATTAATAATCGATCACAAAGCATACATGCAATTCGAGTGTTACCATCCTCATACGGCTGAATTACTTGAATATATAGATGCGCAAGAGCACATTTTATCAAAACATCGTTGGAGTCTGCATTGTTATACCAATTTAAAAATGTGGACATTTCAGCTTCTAAAGTAGAGCCTTTAGGAGCTTTCAATAACTCTTTGTTTTTTGGCGACATTCCTTGAGTAGTTGGAATTAAACCTAAACCATCTAGTCTCCAGAATCCAGTTACAATATTAAAGAATCCGCTTCTGGAAAAAGGGAAAAAGTTTTGCTGCCATTGATGTAAAAGTGCAGCAGTTATAATTGTATCATTCGTAAAACGGCAATTCATATAGGCATCCACATAACCATCGATTTGTTTTTCCTTAATATCCATGGTTGCGGAGGGACCTTGAGCATTGTATCGATCCAGTGAGTTTTCAACCGAACCCAAACAAAAGTTTTCACTTTCTAAAAGTGCAGAATTGGAAATATCTTTGATTAATGCTTCGTGGGAAATTTTTTGAATGACATCTTCAGAAAGACCTTCAATTTTACCTTGAATCCTTCCCATTTCGTATTTTAAAGTGGAAATTTTCTGATTAATGTTATTGGTGTTCCATGACAATTTTGGCCAAGAGGTAATCTCGTAAATTCGATTCATTCCGTTTGTTTTGTCTTAATTCTTCAAAACTTTTTAACTGATTGCGAATCACATGCTATGGTTATATTTTCTGTGAATGGGTAATCAGGTAAAAGACATTAGCAATTTACGCAAATGTTAATAATATGTTTTGAATAATAAATGAATGGTATTTAACAGACTTAAACGGTTGATAATGAGTTTGTATTTTAAGTATTTTAACAAATCAATACTTAGTGACTAAAATTAATCTGAAGTGTAATTTATTAATTCACGATAAATACAGTGGATTCAGATTTCGAAATCAAATAATAAGTGCCTTTGGATAGCTCAATTTTCAAATTATTTTCCCCTTTAAATCCATTGATAGTCTGTATGATTTTGCCATCTTGGTTTCTTATGGTTACAACTTGGTCTTGATTCAATTGAAACTTCAAATTATTTTGAACGGGATTAGGATAAATTTTAAAACTACTAGACTTTGTTTGTTCACTTAGCTTTGCCAATGACGGACTTGGGTGTTGCCATTTTCTGAAAAAGTTCCATATTACTTTAGATTCAGTTATGTCGTTCAAAGGTTCGTATAGGTACACATGATCGGCATTATTAAATCTCCATAATTCAACAGCCCCATCTGTATCACAGTTATTATAAACAAAGCGATCTATAGTAATATTATCGCTAGCAGTATCTGGAATTCGAGTGCTGTCTGCTGCCAAATCGCAGTTGTGGACATCTCGCCAGAAGGCCATTGTTTCTGGAACTAATGACAAAGTTGGAAGTGGATTTGAATTGTACGGCACTGTGCCATCGGCTGTACCATGTAAATGAATTACTGGGGTAGCGTAAGTAGGTGTATAGTTCTGTAAATCTGATGTCGACAGTGTACCTGCCATTGGGCCGATAGCAGCAACTCGATGGTTCAAGGCTAATGCGAGACGATGGGTCATTATTCCGCCCATGGAAAAACCGGTAATGTATATTCTGGTTGGATCAATATTATTCTGAATTTCATATAGGCTCATCAATTGGTTCATTAACTCAACGTCGTTTGCTGACGAAGAAAAACCGGTGCCATTGTTCCATGCAGCTTGACCAAAACCATTATTTAAAGCTTGCGGGTAGAGTACTATGCAGCGAGCTGTATCGGCAATTTGATTAAAACCGATGGCCGTCATTTGATTATTGGTACCACCCAAACCATGCAACACGAATACCAATGGCAAATATTCTGAAGTTGAATAATTAGTGGGTAAATATTCTATATAATTTCTTGAATTTCCTTGTATGGTAATGGATTTATTGGATTGTTGTCCAAAGACTAAGGTGGCAGTGAAAATGAAGATAATACTGTGAAATACGTTTGTCATAATCGAATAATTTTAATCAACACATACCTAAATTGGATATCAATGATCTTTTTATAATTCCCTAAAACTAGATATTTTTTTTTGCTGAAGAAGTATTTTATTCAAGTACTTTTTTTATTTTCGTTTACATGAGGTACTATTCTCTGATTGCTGCTTTACTTGTCTCTGTGTGCCTATTTGGTCAAGGGTACGTGCCTATGGGTGCTAGAGAGAACGGAATGGGATCCGCTGGGGTTACTGCCGAAAATTCAAATTCATTTTTTTTTAATCCTGGTTCAATAGGTTCTATCGAGACTGTTGAAATAGGTATTAATTATCAGAATCGATTTTTGCTAAAAGAATTTTCTGAGCAAACGATAAGTGCCATTGTACCGCTTAAAAAAGGTGTTTTTTCATGTGGGATGTATCATGCTGGAAATACTTTATATCAAAACACAAGGGTAGGGGCAGGATATGCTTTGGCATTGGCCGATCATTTTTTCATGGGAGTACAGTTCAATTATCAAGGGATTGTTTTGCCAGAATATTATGGAAGAGCATCCAAAATGACCGGTGAATTTGGAATTTACTACAAACATAATGAGCACTGGAAGTTGGGTGCCGCCGTTTTCAATTTTTCGAATTCGAGACTGTCCGACTTTCAAGACGATCGATTGTCAAGTTTAATAAGAATAGGAGTGAACTATCAGCCCAGTTCAATAGTGCAGATCGTTGCTGAAATAAATAAAGACCTTGAAAATGATCTACCTTATTTAAATGCAGGATTAGAATACCAACCATTATCATCACTTTTTTTGAGAGTTGGAATAGGCACTCAGCCGTCTAACATTGGTTTCGGGTTTGGTTATAAATATAAAAGACTGAGATTTGATTTATCTTGTCGCTATCACCCAACGCTCGGCTTTCTCCCTCAAATTGGTTTAATCTATTCCAGTGGTGAGAAATGAAAAAGCTAGTTCTAATCTCACTGATCAATTTAATTTCATTCTTGGGAAATACCCAGGAGCGATCTGAAATTGTGAGACAAAGAATAGAGTTTATTTCTGAACAATTAGAAAGTGAGGATTTAGATTTGACGAATATCTTCGACCAATTGTATTATTATTTAGAACATCCAATAAACCTGAATCAAGCCAGCTATCAGGACTTGATAGCTCTGCATCTGATTTCAGATATCCAGATTCGTGACTTGCAGAACCACATTCAAATTTTCGGGAAATTTATATCCATCTATGAGCTGCAAACATTGCCATATTGGGATTTGCCAACTATTCAGTTGATTTTACCTTTCGTTCGAATTGATGATAAGTTTGACAATTTGCATGTGAGTTTGCATGAAGCCTTACGTCGAGGCAAGTCGGAATTGTTTGTGCGATTTCAGTCTACAGTTGAATCTAAGAAAGCCTATACAGAGGTAAGTGATTCAATAAAGCAAAATAGTAGTAGTTATTATTATGGAAATCCAAATAGATATTATACCCGTTTTAGATATTCATATAGGACCAATTTAAGTGTCGGTTTTACTGCTGAAAAAGATCCGGGAGAAAAATTTTCTTTTAAAAACGGGAACAAGGGCTTTGACTTTTATTCTGTTCATGCATTCTACCAAGGAGGGAAGTATTTTAGAGCTTTGGCCCTCGGTGATTATCAAGTTCAAATTGGTCAGGGTTTAAACCTTTGGTCGGGCTATGCTTTTGGCAAAACCGCTGATGCGACGAATATTAAAAAAAATGCAAACCCATTGAAACCCTATACGTCTGTGGATGAGAATCGATTTTTAAGAGGAGTTGCTGCAGATTTCGGGTATAAAAAATTCAAATTACTAATTTTCGGATCTATAAAAAATGTGGATGCAACACTAATTGTTGACTCATTAGTTGAAGAACAAGAGTTTGTCAGCACCATCAATCTTAGCGGTTTCCATCGAACAACGAGTGAAATAGCAAGGAAGGGGGCTTTTCAAGAACACATAGGAGGGGCGAATTTACGATATACGAATAATCGACTTTCTATGGGATTGGCTAGTGTTTACCAAGGGTATAATCAGAATTACAATAAAAAACTATATCCGTACAACCAATTTGATTTTAGAGGTAAAAGCTTTGTTTCTAATAGTTTCGAATATTCCTATGTGTTCAGAAATATGTCGTTTTTTGGTGAAACATCTGTGCAAGGTGAAAATTTAAATCTTGCAAATTTACATGGTGTTTTGATAGCCTTGGATCCAAATGTCTCTTTTTCAATTTTACATAGAAATTATGAAAGAGGATATCAAACCTTGTATAACGCAGGGTTTGCAGAAGCTAGTTCGACTCAAAATGAAAAAGGATGGTATACTGGAGCGAATATTCGTTTGAATTCAGCTTGGTCAATTCAATCTTATGCTGATTTTTTTTCTTTTCCTTGGATGAAATATTTGGTAGAAGCACCAAGTGCAGGACATGAATATTTGATACAACCGATCTTTAAACCCTCAAAAACAATGGAGGTCTACTTCCGATTTAGAGAGCAGTTGAGAGAGAAAAACTCTAGAAATTTTGATGGAACTGTTACAGAAATAGAAGATGTTTTACAGCGTAATTTCCGATTAAATTATTCTATAACTGTTGCAGAGGGGATACAATTAAAGAGTAGGATTGAATATGTGACGGTTACCCGTAAATCCAATGAAAAAGAAACAGGTTTACTACTATATCAAGATTTGATTTTAAGGTTAAAGTCTTGGCCAGTGGATCTTTCCTTCCGCTATGCGATTTTCAATACCGACAGTTATGATAGCCGTATTTATGCTTATGAATCGAATGCTTTATATGTTTTTTCGGTGCCTGGATATTATTACAAAGGTTCAAGAGCCTATGTTTTGGTCCGTTATACCCTTAGTCGAAAAATAGATATGTGGGCTAGATATTCGGTAAATGTGTATACAGATAGAATGCGAATAGGAACAGGGGCAGAGGAGATAAATGGCAATCAAAAGTCGGATATTACCCTTCAAATGCGAATAAAATTCTAGCTATCAAAATCGAGATTAAATGCTGATCGGAAGCTATGAAGGTTGGGGAATTTTCGAGCTAAAGCTGTAAATTGATCTTTAGGCATCAAAGATTGTTCACCCATTTCAGGGTTATCAGCTAAAATTATTTGCAATTGAATGTCATAATTTTTTAAACCGTCTCTAAGAAAATCGAGGAGATCTTGATTGATTCTTTGCATCGAGCCCTCTTGAGCAATATTATCAATTTCAATTTGAATATTGCACCCGTCTAAGAGTACTGGATTTCTTTTATTCATTGCATGATAAACCGTGTCTTTCCCTTTTTCTTTCATTTGAAAAGCAAACTGTTTCCAAAGCATTTTCATTTGATCTGTAGAAAAACTCTCTCTAGGTAAATTTTCCGGTGCTATTGAGTTTGATTTGTCTTTTTCGCGGCTATAAAGTTCATTTATACTTAAGTGAGAGGTATTTAGTTGACCGGATGGCACTGTTAATTTTTTCGGTACGGGTATAGTAGGTTGAGTCATCCTACTTATCGGAGGTTTAGGAGTCGCTTTTGGCGCTACGTCTCTTAAGTTTTGACCTGAGAAAGGAAGTATTTCAACAGGATCAGTTAGGCATTTTTTTTTTCAAGCTCTTTTTTTAAAGAACAAAGCTGCATTAAGGTGAATTCAACGAGTAATCGCTGGTTCTTGGCAGCTTTATATTCAATATCTGCTTTGGACAGAATAGCGATACTTCTTAAAACTAAATGATGATCTATCGCTTTGGCTTGCTCTGTATATCTGGCTTGCACACTTTCCGCAACTTCTAGTAACGATGCTGTTCTAATGTCTTTACAAACCAAAAGATTTCGGTAATGATCAGCCAATCCTAGTATGAAATTATGGCCGTCGAAGCCCTTATCAACAATGTCGTTATAAAGTAATAAACTGGATGGAATATCCTCTTTGAAAGCAAAGTCGACCATTCGGAAAAAGTAATCGTAATCGAGTATGCTTAAATTATCAAGAACATGTTGTAAAGTAACACTGTTGCCAGCAAAAGTCACAATCTGATCAAAAATAGATAATGCATCACGCAATGCTCCATCTGCTTTTTGAGCAATCATATGAAGCGCTTCTGGATCAGCAGTAATATCTTCTTTTATAGCTATTTGTGCTAAATGGTTCGCAATGTCGACCACCTTAATTCTACTGAAATCAAATATTTGACATCTTGATAGGATGGTAGGAATAATTTTGTGCTTCTCAGTGGTTGCCAAGATAAAAATGGCATACTTGGGTGGTTCTTCAAGAGTTTTGAGAAAAGCATTAAAGGCATTAGGACTAAGCATGTGTACCTCATCGATGATATACACCTTGTGAGTCCCAATTTGCGGTGGTATACGTACCTGATCGATCAAATTACGAATATCGTCAACAGAGTTGTTGGATGCTGCATCGAGCTCGTAGATGTTTAACGAAGCACCAGAGCTAAAAGAAACGCATGATTCACATTGTTCACAGGCTTCAATTTTTTCAGATCTATTCTGACAATTAATCGTTTTTGCTAAAATCCTTGCCGTGGTTGTTTTACCGACTCCTCGAGAACCACAAAACAAGAAAGCTTGAGCAAGGTGTTCGCTTTTAATAGCACTTCTTAAGGTAGTTGTAATAGATGATTGTCCAACGACTGTGTCGAAAGTTTGGGGTCTATATTTACGCGCGGATACGATATAATCACTCATGCTCTGCAAATATACAGATTCAAATTATAAAGGTGTGGATTGTTGATGTTTTATGACAAATTTTAAGGTTGGTTTGAGTTGTAAGTGCAAGAAGTATGTGTCCGCAACTTTACCACTAAGTTTTTGTGGTAAAGTTGCGGACAGCTTTTGAGGTATGGAAAGGTATTTTATCAAAGAAAACAAGAGCGATTAAACAATAGCAATTAAACAAGATTTCTATCTTTGCGTCATGTATCTTTCAAAGCTTCAATTAGTCAATTTTAAAAATTACGAAGAAGCTGAAATTCAATTAAGTTCTTCAATCAATTGCTTTACCGGTCAAAACGGTACTGGAAAAACGAACTTGTTGGATGCCGTTTATTACTTGTCGATGTGTAAATCGTATCTTAATGCAGTAGATAAACAAAACATAAGATTTGACCAACCGTTTTTCGTAATACAAGGAAATTTTCAAGTTGATAAAAAGGAAATTCAGATTCATTGTTCAGTAAAACAAGGGGTAAAGAAAATTTTTAAACGGAATAAAAAAGAATACGATAAGTTAGCTGAACATATAGGACAGTTCCCCTCAGTTATGATTTCACCGTACGACAGAAACTTGATTACTGAAGGAAGTGAGTTTAGAAGGAAATGGATGGATGGAATAATATCTCAGTCTAACAAACAATATTTGGACGATCTTCAACGGTACTCGAAAGTTCTGGATCAGCGAAATGCTTTGTTGAAAAATATGTATGAGCATGGTTTATTTGATAGAGAATCTATTGATGTTTGGAATGCTCAAATGATCCTATACGGAAAAAGAATTTTTGAAGCCAGAAGTCAGTTTGTCGATGAATTTATACCCGTTTTTCAAGAGATTTATTCCTTTATTGGTGAAAGCAACGAGCAAATTTCACTAGAATACAAATCTCAACTGTTGGAGTTAAGTTTTGAGGAACTTCTTGACAAGTATCAAAAAAAAGATTCCCATTCTCATTATTCGAATGCAGGTACCCATAAAGATGATTTGATTTTCACCATTAAAGATCATCCTGTTAAAAAATTCGGCTCCCAGGGCCAGCAAAAGAGTTATTTGATCGCGTTGCGTTTAGCACAATATGAATGGTTGAAAATGCATTTGCAAGTGAAACCTATACTTTTATTGGATGATATATTTGATAA
>JAHKAT010000321.1 GCA_018825925.1 Bacteroidota bacterium
AATTCAAAAATGCAAATTTGCGATGACAGTAACAACATTTAGTGTGCAAATTTTCCTGAGGGTGTGAGTCCCTTAATCGCAGGGGTAACGCCCTGAAGATTTAGCAAGTCGCAAGCTGGCTCGGAGTGATTCAAGCAGTGAAGGAAGCGATACTGCAAATGTCTGTACCGACGAACAGGAAGTGCATATGAGGCTAGTGAACGAGGATGAGTGTCCACAGCTACATGAAGTCCAAAAGAATACCCAATCGTTGGTTAGTAGATGCACCGGGGATAGGCGGAAGGAACCGAGTTTACGAGCTCACGAACGCAATAAAAAGCAGACAAAACGTGAGTAAAATGCTCTTACCAGGAGGGCGGAACGTTAAGAAAATGTCCAGTGGACATTTTTAGTGAACGAGCCAGCTTGCAGGGTGGGAGGAATAGATTCGTTTTCTATGTGCCAAGAAGTCAGCAGAGGTCATAGTAGTAGTTTGTAAGGTATCAATGCAAAGGTTTTTACACAGTTGATGCAAACCAAGTTGCGAAGGACTGAACGTATTTAGCTTCCAAATTCGCATCGGAATGTACCGCAAGGCGCATAGCCATGAGAAAGCGGAAGGAGTATTAAAGTTAAATGATGAATGATTGAACAAATAACACATCCGTACAACCTCCAAACTGCTTTAAAACGGGTTATCTCGAACAAAGGCGGTGCTGGAGTTGATGGAAAGAAGGTGAATGTACTTCGAGAAGATTTCTCGAAGCAGAAGACTGAACTGACCGAACAATTACGGAATGGAGCTTATCTGCCTTCAGCCATTCGAGGTGTGGAAATCCCCAAAGGACAAGGTAAAACTAGACTTTTGGGTATTCCCACTGTAAGCGACCGCTTACTCCAACAAGCGGTGTCACAAGTTGTGATGCTAAAATGGGAAAGTGAATTCAGCCCAAGAAGCTACGGATTCCGACCGAATAAGAGTGCTCGCCAAGCAGTTGGTAAAGCACTAGAGCTTATTCATGAAGGTCGAAATTACATTGTAGATATTGACTTGAAAAACTTTTTCGATGAAGTAGACCACAGTCTATTGCTCAACCTTTTACACCAAAAGGTAACATGTCAACAAACCCTTCGATTGATACGAAAATGGCTCAGAGCACCCATTTTAATCAAGGGAAAATTGGTCAAACGTAGAAAAGGTGTTCCACAAGGAGGGCCTTTGAGTCCACTGCTATCCAATATTCTGCTCCACGAGCTGGACAAAGAATTAAGCAAACGACAACTACAATTTATCCGCTACGCCGACGATTTTAGTATCTATACGAGAACGAAAAGCGAGGCAATAAAGATCAAAAAGGACATCACCCACTTTCTGAAAACCAAACTGAAACTCACCATTAATGAGCAAAAGAGTGGCATCAGAAGACCTGTACAATTTGGATTACTCGGCTTCGAGTTAGTCCCGATTTACAAGAAAGGTGTACGTGGAAGATACCAATTGGTGGCCAGTAAAAAGGCCTGGGAAAGGTTGAAATACAGACTGAAAACCATCACCCGAAAAACCACTCCGATGAGTTTAGCTTCGCTGCTGCCTTCGGCGGTCGATGTACGGATTGAGAAGATAAAAGAAGTGCAACGTGGATGGATAAATTACTTCCAAGGAGCCAGTCTTCAAATCAAACTCCGAGACCTCGATGGATGGCTGAGAAACCGAATCCGATACTGCATCTGGCATCATTGGAAGAAACGTGAACGGAAGAGGAAAAACCTCATTCGACTCGGAATCAATCAAGATGATGCTTACGCATGGAGCAGGACTCGAATGGGTGGATGGGCGGTGGCACAAAGTCCCATATTGAACACAACCATTACGCTCAAACGGTTGAAACAAAGAGGGTATGAATCAATGTTGGAAATGTATTTAACTGCAAACTTATCTAAGTACAGCCTGTCCCGACTTTTCGTCGGGAAACCGCCGTATACGTGACCCGTATCCCGAAAGCATTCGGGAGTGGTGTATGCTTAGTTGTTTGTTTTTTTATTCGAAAGCATGAGCTCGCATCGCTCGGTTGAGAGGCGCACTCCGTCAGTTTATCTGGCGGAGCCGTCTACTCGATTATGCATTTTATATTCTTCACTCATTTCCAACGGTGATTTATGAGGTCTTCCAGTGGCATTTACGAAGTTCGATTCCACATCGTTAGCGCCCTTTTGTATTCCTTGATAAATTCCGGCAATTACGGTTCCTATGAATTCTCCCAATTCTGCTTTTCTTTCCGCCAAATAATCGGTAAATGAAACAGGAGTATATACGAGTTGGGTGCCGAACGCTTGGTTAATATTGTCTGCCAACTCTTTCTGCGTAATTCCGTTTCCAACTAAATTGTATACTTTTCCATTGTGCTTTTTCTCAGTCACCATTTTGGAGTAGGCATATCCCAATTCTTCTCGACTTGTGTAGGCACATTTCCCGTCGCCAGCACAATTTCTTATTTCTCCTTCTTTTTCGTAGGTTTCGATGTAATCTAAGTCTGGTTCAATGTATATTCCATTTCTGCCAATCACGAAATCGAGCCCCGATTGTTTGACATCCAATTCTGTTTGTCTGTTGCTTTGCATAATAGGACTGAACGCCGTGTTTTCGTCATCTCCCACAATACTCGTGTAAACGATCTTTTGAACGCCATTGCTCACCGCGGCTTCAATGATATTTCTGTGTTGTTGGATTCTCTTTTGTGGTTCATCCATTCCAGACAGCAGAAGAACTGCGTCTACTCCTTTCAATGCTGTTTCGAACTCGTCGCGACTGTTGTAATCGCCTTTTCTGATTTCAATTCCGAGAAATTGGGCCTTTTCAGGCGTTCGTGCAATTCCGATCACGTTTTCTTTCCCGATTTCTGAAATTAGATGTTTAACTATTGTTGATCCTAGTTTACCGTTTGCTGATGTTACTGCTATTTTCATTTCAATTAATTTTTAAAATAGATGAATTCATTTACAGGCGCAATAATATCCCAATGCTCCACGATTTTGTTTTCTTCGATTCTGAAAAAATCGTAAAAGATGGTCTTTTCATCTCCGACGTATCCTTCCGTTGCACTGAGGACAAAATTGCCTTCTGCGATTATGTGGAAATTCTCTTTGAATTTTATAATTTTTCCTGCTTTCTTCATTTTTCGCATCCCCCAAAGCAAGCCCAAAAGACCATCGCCCACATCTCTGTTATGTTGAATGTATAAACCAAAGTTGAAGAATTTACCAGCGCCACCAGATTCCTTAATCATGATGTCTTCAATGAAGCTCGTTACATGAGCTCGATTAGTATCTGTTTGATCAAACTGTTCCGGTTGCGTCGGACCGTCAATTTCCGAATGTCCATCCGGGTTCAAACCAATCGAATCGTTGACGTTACTCCAATGTTCCACAATCGTAGTTTGATTGAAGCGAAGGATGTCCCACCGAAATCTCAAGGTATCTCCAAGCATTCGGCTGTGTACTGCTACTAATGAATCATCTTGGATCACTCGAACTGGCCTCATTTGCGTGAAGCTGTCATCTGAATTTCTCTTCTGAATGAATGCCGTTTTTCCTCCATTCCACGCTTGATCGAAGCTAACGAACTCCTCACTCAACATCGCTTCCAATTGGACATCACCTTTTTCCGTTGTGACGAACTGAAACGCCAATTGCTTTTTATCAGAATGGTCCGTTAAAGATTCTTGCGTTATCGATGAGGGAGGCAGGTAGACGACTTTTCTCGAACAGCTTGCCATGAAAAAGATGATACAAGAGCAGAATGCAATCTGCAATACGTTTATTCTTTTAAGTGATTTCATAGTCAATTAATTTTCTAGTTATGATTAGTCTCTAATGAGTATGTAGTCAGCGAAATATGATTTGCTGTCTACGATTTTTTGGTGTTGCATAAACTGTGAGTTGGCCGTGATCTTCTCGATCAATTCGTCATTGTACTTTCTGGAGATTTCTGTATGAATTTTTTCCCCTTTTCCAAAATGATAGGATTTCCCTGTAGCTTCAATGCTAACGATCTGTTCCTCCGTGCTGACGATAAAACTCTTGGCGATTCCTTCATCTTGATTGTATTCTGCTTGATGTTGAAAATTGTCGAGATCAAAATTTGCGCCTAGTTCATTATTTATTCTTTCCAATAAGTTGAGATTGAATTTCGCCGTAACCCCTTTACTGTCATCGTAGGCCGGAAGCACAATTTCCTGTGGTTTTATTATATCTACACCAAGCAATAATTTATCTCCTGAGCTCAAATTAGCCCCTAAGTTGTGGAGAAAATCCGCCGCCAAATCATCGTTCATGTTCCCGATGTTCGAACCGAGAAACAAGATGACTTTAGGCTTATTGCTCGTTTTCAAAGAAGCCAACACATCAAAATAGTCGCCTTGTTTCGTTTGAACCGAGACGGTCGGTAATTCCTTCATGAGATCCTTCTCTAACACTTCCAAAACATTGGAGGAAATATCAATCGGAAAGTAGTCAAACGAATAATTTTGCGCAGCCAAAGCTCGTAGCAATTCTTTCGTCTTTGTCCCATCGCCAGCACCCAATTCAATCAATTCAAAATAGGTTTCTGAATTAACACCAAATGCCTCAATGAGTTCTCCTGTTTTATTTTGAAAAATATCGAGTTCGCAACGTGTCAAGTAGTATTCGGGCAAATTCATGATTTCAGCAAAAAGGGCATCACCTTTCTTATCATAAAAATACTTCGAGGATAAACTCTTTGGATTAGAACTCAACCCACTATCTACGTCATTCTTAAATGTTTCCATCGTTACTTTTTATGAGTCTAATTCCTGTAAATTGCCATCTTTCAGAAGGGTGAAAGAAATTGCGGTAGGTATCACGACTATGATTCTTTGAAGTGGCAACTGAAGCTCCTCTTAGAACCATTTTGTTCACCATAAACTTTCCATTGTATTCGCCAACAGCTCCATTTTCTTTTATAAAATTGGGGTAGGGCAAGTAAGCGCTATTCGTCCATTCCCAACGTTTTCCCCAATTCAACTTTTGTGAAGCTACTTCCCACTCAAACTCCGTAGGCAAGCGCGTTCCTTTCCATTCGGCGAATGCATTCGCTTCGAAATAATTGACATGACTTAAGAGTGCATTTCGATCTACTTTTTTCAATCCTGCGAGCGTGTACTGATGCCACTCTCCATCAATTTTGTGCCAATACAGCGGTGCGTTAATCGTGTTTTCATTTACCCAAGTCCAGCCTTCGTCTAACCAAAGATTGAAATCAGAATAGCCCCCATTATCCATGAATTCCATGTACTCTCCGTTAGTCACGAGATGGTTTTCCAATTTAAAGGAATCAATGTACACTTTGTGAATGCCCAATTCATTGTCGTAACAGAAATCATCGCCCTGATAGCCAATTTCATAAATTCCAGCATCAATTTTAACACTTCCAAATTGAACGTTGAAGTCGGACGTTAAGTTGAAATCTGCATGAAAAACAGGAAACAACGGATTGTGCCCTAACATGTATTTCACATCGGTAATCAATAACTCTTGGTGTTGCTGCTCGTGATTCAGTCCTAGAATTACCAGATCAAGGATGATTTGCGGTGGATTGCTTTGCAAATAGATCAGCATTTTGTTATCGACATACTTTCTGTATGCCAGTACTTCATCCGTACTTGGGCGCGATAAATTTCCTCTATTTGCTTGTAAAACACGATCACCAACATGGTTGTAATAACTGTTGAACAAGAAGTTGAAATTCGGGTCGAATTCTTTGTAATTAGCGACGTTTTCCTTCAAAATGAACGTTTCGAAAAACCATGTTGTGTGCGCCAAATGCCATTTTGCGGGGCTTGCGAATTTCACAACCTGAATTGAATAATCATCGGGTTGTAAAAGCTTACAAATCTCAATTGTTTCTGATCTGATAGCTTTATATTTTTCAAGAATCTTCATTTATCTAGTTTTAGTTCTCCAAGCGATTATTTTGTTCTTAATTATTGGGATTCGTAGTAGAAAGCCTAGTCCCACAACGATGGCGTAAATCATCCAAGTTTTATCTAAAAGCGCGACGTGCAAGAGGCTCAGAAAGACGGCAAGATACGCGAAGCTTTGCAGTTTTTTCCAGGTTGATTTCAACCAATTCATTGATTTTCTATTCGAAGTCATCAGTAAGGGGATCAGAATTAAAACAGCAATAAATCCTGCGATATAATTGACCTGGGTGAATGTTTCTGCCAATCCTTCAGCCCAAATAAAAATGATGAAGTGAAGTAAGCTCCAAACCGCCGTTGCAATTCCCATCGCTTGTCGCACAAAAAGGTTGTTTACTCCAAAAAGGATGAAAAATGGCGTGCACGTGAGAACGGCTGTCATCCAACGAATGGCAAATTCTCCGGTGACGTGATACAGCATTCCCAAACTTGAGACTCCATCAACTTCAACGAAATCAATAGAAAAACCATTGGTAAAGTTCATCTCGACCATGTTTGCTACAATGATCAAGGGGAGAGAAGCCAATAGTGTGACGATCACCCAGCCGTAATTTCTTCTAATCGCTTTCATTGTACTAATACATCGTGTTGTTATTCGCTGATATCGCGGGAATTTGTTGCATGCTATCCCAATGTTCGACTATTTTTCCATTTTCATCGAATCGGAAAAAATCCATCGTTACGTATTGGTCGTTATCTGGCCAGACTTGATGCGTGTGCAAAGCGACCAAATCTCCTTCGGCAACAGCACGCACAAATTCAATTGTTTTTACGGGGAACTCTCGCTGCATCCGATCGAAATAATCGATGAATGGTTGAGGTCCATTCGCCACCATTGGATTGTGTTGAATGTATTCGTCTCCAACATATAACTCAACGGCTTTCGTTGGATTTCCTTCGTAGGCCGTTTTGTAAAATGCGATTGCGTTTAGTTTGTTTTCTTCTATGCTCATGATTTTTAGTTGATGTCGTTAACAGTAATTAAAACCACTTTACCCCCGAACTTGGCTTCCATTTTATAGTTTGTATTCCGTCGAATGACTTCTAAAAACGCTTTCGTTTCGCTCATATCGGCGTTGTCGACGTAAATCTGTGTCTTCCCGTGGAAATTCAATTCGAGCATCTGAAATAAGGGTAAGTACAGATCCTTCCAGCCATCGAGTAAGAGCAGATCGATTGATTCCTTGTGATTCTCCAATGTCTCCATTGCGTCACCAATTCGAACTTCGATGCGATCATTCAACCCTGCCTTTTTGAAATTTTCTCTCGCTGCAAGTGCTTTGGATTCAATTAATTCTGTCGAAATAACATGGCCGTTTGTTTCCGCCGCACCTTGTGCAAGATAGAGTGTTGAGATACCAAATGACGTTCCGAATTCAACGATGTTTCTGAGTTTGTTTGCTACGATTAGTTCTTTTAAATCTTCACCCTGCTCTTTGGAAATCGATAGGTACGCTTCTTTAAAATCAGCTGGTTGAATTCCTTTTAGTACACTTTTGGCAAATCCTTTGAGCACTTTAAAACGGTCCTTTTTCGCCTCTGCGAATAAATGAGAAAGCAGTGTTTCAACTTGTATTTGATGTTCTATTGTCATGTCCTTTTGTTTTTATCTATTTTGATACTACAAAGTTGGGACAATCGTGCTACTCCAAGCTAATAGAAGTGATGATAAAAATGGTAAATGTGGGAATAATCGTATTTCTACAATTGTTGATCTCTAAACTCTTTCGGTGAAATCCCTACTTTCTTTTTGAAGAACTTTGTGAAATTGGTGGCTTCATCGAACCCAAGGCTAAACGCTATTTCTTTCAAACTTAAACCCGAGATGGATATTGATCTTTTCGCTTCTAAGATGATGTAGTCATCAATAAAGGTTTTAACTGTGTTAAGGGTGAATGCTTTCACTACTTGGTTCAATAGTTTGGTTGAGATTAACATCATTTCCGCGTAATCTTTCACATTTCTAGTAATGGTATATTTCGCTTCAACTAAACTTTTAAATTGATTAAAAAGTGAATATTGTTTCTGATTAGCCTGTTGAATTTCCCCTACTTGTGAGTTGCGCTCCAATCGCAGTAGATATAGCTCCAGAAGCGCTGCTGCGATGTTCTTGTTGGCATAATGATTTTCATGTTGAAGCTCAGAGTTCAGTTCGGAAAGAAAGGTCTCGTTGAACGCCACGTTGTTCGAAATCGGATTGGTAATGTGGTAGTTGTAAAAGTGCGATAGTAGATTTTGAGTCGCATTTGAAAAATAATTTAACACAAAATTTTCCGTAAAGATTATTAAATAGCCGTCGTAGGTAGGTTTTTTCTGAAAGGCATGAATTTGTCCCTTCGCTATTTTGAGCACCGTATTCACTTCTAAGTCGTACTCTTTTAGATCTAGCATATGACTTCCTGTTCCAGAAGTAACCATGAGCAACGCAAAAAAAGTAACTCGATGTGGTTTATTTGGGTTATGATCTTTAATTATTGGAATTCGATCAAATAAGGTAGATAATTTGAGCACCTCAAAATCCCTAGAGTTGTCCGTTTGCTTGAATGATATATTAGGAATGGTATTCAATATGACTTTTTGGTAATCTAAATAGAGTGAGGATTAAAGTTAACCAGAATAATTCGGATACGAGTTAGGTGCGTTATTTGGCATTATGCATAACGACTAGGGCTAAAAACCGGCGCAAAACCCAAGACCGTTTTTAAAAGTAAGAAATTTTCGAATACGAAAAAATGAACTTACGAAGATAGAGCGAGGGCGCTGGTTTTTTAGGACATGTTATGTGTATTTTACTTAATCCTAAATGTAAGCCCAAGAATTCGAATTCTACCTAATAGCAATCTCACTCAATCCATCAATCCGTTTTAAAATTTTAAGGAATTGTTATTTACAAACTCCAAGAATTTCAGCTTGTATTGTTCGGAGACTGTAATCCGTTGGTTATTAATCAAAATCTGGCTACGTTCAATAACTTCGATGTTTTTTAGCGATACAATGAAGGATCGATGGACGCGTAGAAAATGTGTTTCTGGTAGTTCGTCTTGGAGAGACTTTAAACTCATCAAGGTTAAAATGGGTTTTGGCGTATCGATGAGCCAAATTTTGATGTAATCTTTCAAGCCTTCGAAGTAGAGGACATCCGCTAGTTTTATGCGCACTTGTTTGTATTCGGATTTCACAAACAAGAATTCCTTTTCGGGAGAAACGTTAGTGACTTGTTTTGCATTGACTAAGTTGAACCACGCACTCGCCTTGTTTGCTGCGGCTAGAAATTCGGCGTAATCGAATGGTTTGAGAAGGTAATCGAGGGCTTCTACTTTGAAACCATCTAAGGCATATTGATCGAAGGCAGTCGTGAAAATTACACGTGTTTCTTTCGGAACCATTTTGGAAAGCTCGATACCGCTTAAATCGGGCATTTGAATGTCTAAAAACAGCAAGTCTACGGGCTCTGACTGAATAAATTCGAGTGCTTCAATTGCGCTACCGCACTTTTTTTTCAGTTCTAGAAACGGTGTTTTTTCAACGTAACTTTCCACTAAATTGAGCGCCATTGGTTCGTCATCGACGATCATACAGGTGATTTTTGGATTGCTCATGTCTCTTGGTGGATTAGTTCGTTTCAATTTTTAATGTAACCATGAAGCGCTCATCCTGGAGTTTCCTGTCAAAACTAAATTTATCGGGATACAAGAGTTGCAAGCGTTTTTCTAAATTTTTAAGTCCGATGCCAGAACCACTTTTGTCGTCGGTTTTCTTCGGGAAATTGTCGTTTGAAACAGAAAATAACACCGTTTTTCCTTCCAATGTCATGTCGATATTAATTTGACTTTCCTTCGTGGCGGAAACACCGTGTTTAAACGCGTTTTCTATTAGGGATATGAACAACAACGGCACAATTGGAATACTGGTTTCCTCCGTTGGAAAACGATAGTCGATGCTTGTTCTGTCCGAAACCCGCAATTTCATCAAATCGATGTACTTTTTCAGGAAATCTACTTCCTTCGAAAGTGGCACCATTTCCATGTTGGTTTCATACAACATGTAGCGCATCAATTTACTCAAACTATGAATAGACGATTTTGCCTGATCCGGGGAGAGGTCAACCAAGGAATAGATATTGTTCAGTGAATTAAAAAAGAAGTGCGGCTGCAATTGGTAATGCAAGTGCTGAAGTTCCGATTGCAATTTAAAATTCGCAGCTTCCTTGTTTTCGGCCTCTGTTTTATTCCATCGTTTTGTCGTTTTGAGCGCAATGGAAAATAGGAGGGGGGCCAAGTACGACAGCACCTGAATGTAAATCGCCATATTGAAAGGAGGGCGAGTTACATTTGGATTTGACGACATGCTTTTAATCAGTTCCTTAAAGTAATTATCTTCTATGGTTTCTTTCAAAAACAAGAACAGGATAATCAATCCGGCATTGATCAGAATGAATGCAACCATTTTTTTTGGGAACAGAAACCGATCGACTAAGGCGAAATAATTCACGTAAAATATGACTGCCGAGAACACCATTGGAATCCAAAAATGCGCTGTAACTCGGTAGAAATCTTGAATTTGTCCGTAGGATAGTAAATACGGCACACTGAATAGCATCAACCAAATGAGGAAATGCGATAAAACGGTAATTGTTTTGTTCTTGTACATCGTGTATTATTCGTAACGTAAAGCGGTGATTGGATCTAAGGCTGAGGCTTTTCTGGCTGGATACCACCCAAAAAAGATACCCGTAACTGCACATACCGCAAATGAAATAGCAATGGAATATCCAGCAACGCTTGTTGGCCAATGTAAGAATTTTTCGATAAAAACAGTTGCTCCTAATCCTAATAAAACACCAATAACTCCGCCTGTTAAGCTGATAAAAATGGCTTCAATGAGAAATTGCATCAAGATATCCGAACCTTTGGCGCCAACGGCCATCCGCAATCCGATTTCTCTGGTGCGTTCTTTCACGGAAACATACATAATATTCATGATCCCGATTCCACCAATTAACAGTGAGATACTCGCCACAGCAACTAATAAAAGAGTGAGCATTTCACTGGTAGAGCTGAAGGTTGAAATGAGTTCTTCCATGGAGCGCACGTGAAAATCATCGGCATCGCTATCGGCGAGTTTGTGTTGCGTGCGTAGAATGGCTGAAACTTCAATCACCGCTTCGGGCGCGTCTTCTTCACTTACTGCGGATGCAATAACCTGGCTGAGGTGATCTTGGGCCAAGATGCGTTTTTGAACCGTGGTGTACGGAGCAATCACGACATCATCC